>JAUMVH010000183.1 GCA_030530245.1 Ruminococcus sp. | reverse complement strand
CCCCCCCAGGTTCACATAATACTCCCATATGGGTATCACGCTCAGGGGCTATCGCTGCATTGGAGCTACTTCACGAGCAGTCCTCTCATAGCCACAAGGTCGAACATATCGAGCGAGCCGTCCGCGCAGAGGTCGCCCGCCTGCCAGTTTTTGATACCGCTGTCGGGAGCGCCGAGGAGGTGCATCTGCAGGGCGACGAGGTCAGCCACGGTGAAGTCGCCGTCCGCGTTTACGTCGCCCGCGACGGGAGCGCTGCCCGCCGAGGCGAGCACGATGTAGTTCATACAGCCCGCGGACTGCCCGTTCGCGCCGAGGGTGAAGCTCTCGCCCTTGGCGATCTTCTTGGCGTACAGCTCGAACGTCACATCGTTCGAGGTCCTGACCGCATAGGCGGTCTTCCCGAAGCCGCCGAGCCAGTCGGGAGCGGAGGTCACGCGGCTGTCGAGCCCGACATAGAGCGTGATATCCTGCGCGGCGGTGAGCAGAGCCTGCTCCTTCGCCGAAGCCTTTGCGTCGCAGGGAGTGAGCACGAGCTCCGCTCCGTCAAGGAAAGCGGGGAGCTCCGAGACCGCGCACTTTTCGGCAGTCCTGTCGCCGAAGACGGGGTCGCCGACCGCGGCACCCGTATCTATCGCCCACGCGCTGTAATACGCGGTATCGAGCACCTCCACGCTGCTGATGAGCGAACCCGTTATCGGGTCGCGCTCGACGACGCCGTTATACTCGACGGGGTCGCCGGCGAGCTCGTTGAGGTACATTTCGAGGTTGGTGTAATCGTCAGCCGAGAGCGTGACGAGCGCGCCGTCCTTGGCGTTGTTCGCGTCGAGACCGTGCGCATTCTCCCACTCATCGGACATACCGTCGCCGTCGCTGTCCTTGGGAGCCGTACCGCCCTTGAAATTGGCGCTGCTCGGGTATCCGCCGACGTCGTTCTGCGAGTCGATGATGCCCTTTAGCTTATCGCGGCTGCCCGTATAGGTGTAGGAGCCGTCACGCACCTCCTTGTGGTAACGCGTATCGAGGTAGTCGAACTTGGGAGCGCTCGCGCCCGCCTTGACGATGACGTCCTTGTAGGCGTCGGCAGCGCTCTGCGTGTTCACGTAGGACTCGAAGAATGGCTTGTCGCTCTTAACGGTCGCATTCGTGGAGTTCTTGCCGCCCGACTTAGCCTTGCCGCTCGACCACTCGTCGGCGTCCGCGCCTATGAGCACGCTGCCGTTCTGCGCAGCCTTGACATTGCCCGAGGCGTAGAGCATCTGCATATCGCTGGTGTTGAGCTCATTTCCGTCCACTGAGACGAGGTGGAGCGACGTATCCGAGACCGCGCCCGCCTTGTAGTAATTGTTGACGAACTGCACTCTGCGCGCGCCGCCGTCGGTAGTCCTGTCGCGCCAGTTGTAGACGACGTTGTTGCGGATGTCGAGCTGACCGCCGTAGGTGACGGCGTCCTGCTCCATAGCGCCCGCGAGCGACCAGTTCCTGCCCGTATTGTCGACGAGGAGGTTATGGTGGAAGGAGCCCGTATAGCCGCCTATTGAAGCCGCAAAGGAGTGGCGCTCGACGTTGTTTCGGTCATTGGCGTCATAGTGCACGGAGTTGTTGAGCGACTCCGCGATGATATTCCACTGGAAGGTGATATTCGCCGCGCTTCGGGAGCTGAAGCCCTCGTCGGTCGCCCACGCGATGGAGCAGTGGTCGACGATGGAGTCATAGCAGCTTCCGAGGCCCATACCGCCCATGGACTTGCCGCTCACGTCGCCGACGCGCGTGCGTATATCGCGGATAACGACATCGCTCGAGCCGAGCGCGCCGAAGGTATAGTTTATCAGCGTAATTCCGTCCCCGGGAGCCGTCTGCCCCGCGACGTATACGTCACCGCCGTCCTCGGGTATGCAGAGCACGGACTTGAGCGCGATAACACCGCCGACGTCGAATACGACCGTCCTTGCGCCCTTGAGGGTCTCGAGACCGTAGCGGAGCGAGCCCTCACCGCTGTCGTTGAGGTTGGTGACGTGGTAGACGTAGCCTCCCCTGCCGCCGCGTGCGAAGCGTCCGTAGCCCTCAGCCGTCGGGAAGGCGAGGCGGTTGAGTCGGAATGAGTAGACCGCACCCCTGACCGTACCGTTTGAGCTCACCTCGTCCACGCGCCAGTAGTAGACGGGAACGGACGAATAGCTGTCGTCGAGGGCGAACTTGGTCGCGGTCTGATTGCCCTTGAATTCGGGCGAATTACGGTCTGCGGAGAACACCGCGTCATAGCTCGTACCGATGTAGACGTCGTGGGACTGCGCGCCCTTTCCCGCCGTCCACGACAGCCCGTCCGCGCGGTCGAGGTGGTTCTCCATATCGGCGGGCGACATCTTGGAAACGCCGTTCACGGGGTCGCTGCCGTCGAGCTCGAAGCCGTTGAGCCACGCGACGTCCTGTCTGCCGCCGCCCTCGGGAGCGATGGTGATAGTCGCGCTGCTGCCGCTCCACGTGACGTAGGAAATGCCCGCGTCGTTCTCGTCAGTGACGTTGGTGGGACAGCTCACGCCGCTGAGAACCTTCTTCCCGTTCACGGAGATACTGAGCTTGCTGTTTGCGTAGCCGTCGGTATTGCAGTGCCACATCTGCAGCGAGTGCGCGCCGTCGGAAAGTCCCGATATCTCGAGCCTCAGCACGCCGCCGTTGTCGCCGTCCTTTATCTTGGCGCCGTCCATAGTCAGCCGCGGGTAGACACCGCTCTGCAGCTGCAGCTTCTTGTTGTTGGCGCCCGTGACATTGCCGCCGACGCTGCCGCCGTTCGAGAGCTTGAAGGTCGCGCCGCCGACCTTGAACGTGTCCGACGCGCCCTCCGTCAGCAGCCAGTTCTCGGCATTTTTCGAGTACGAAGCCTTGCGCCCGTCGTTCTTGTTGATATCCACGCGGATACGCGAGCCCGTGCTGAACGAAGCGGCGTCGGCAGTCACAGTCCTCGGCAGGACATCCCCGCCCGATATCCCCGCCGCACTCAGCACCGTCGCCATCGCAGCCGCCGCAGCCATCGTCCGCGTCTTGAATGAACTCATAGTAGACCCCTCCTATATTTTTGCTGAACGTATACTTCTGATAATACTATATCATATGATTGGCTGTCTATCAATGGCAAATCGGGTCAAAAACATTGCATTTTTAGCACACCGCCGCAGACTTGCACAGAATCGCCTCACCCGATTTGTACAATTTTTAAGCTTTTAAATTCGGAAAAAGTATTGAAATCTTACAAAAGATGTGGTATAATATACATGAATTATCATGCACTCATTGTGCGTACCCCATCAACAGCCGTTCTCGGCTGTGGAAAGGAGCCGCTATGAATTTTCAGGAATTTGCTGACAGCTTCCATGCGCCGACGGGCATACTCTCCGTGCGCAGGACAGCCGACGGAGGCTACGGCGATATACGCATAGTCACGGGCAACGCGAAATATCTCGAGCCCATAGAGCACCCCACAATGCCCTCCGCACCCGAAATGCTCGGTCTGCCCGAGGTATTCCACAGCTCGGTCACCTTCGTCCCCAACTCCCCGTATGAGCGCTATCTGCCCAAGGACGTAGGCTTCGAGGATATAATCTACCGCGCCGCCGTCAGGAAGACTCCCGTACACACCTTCGTACATATCAACGCTCTGAACCTGTGGTTCGATATATTCGCCATGCCGATAGACTTCGAGAACGGCGACATCTGCTACTGCACCTACACCGCCCGGCCGAGCTCTCCCGCGGAGGTCGGCGTGAGCTCGAACAGCTCCGAGACGTCCTCCGAGGACGTCATCAAGACCTGTATCAAGCTCCACAGCACCGACGATTTCGTCTCTGCCATCGAGGACATCATAGGCGATATACGCCTGCTGTGTATGGCGGACGTGTGCACGCTCATGCTCGTCGACACGAGCAGGGACACGTTCGATGTCGTTGCCACGAGCATAAGCGAGAACTGCGGAGTACAGCGCGTGACGAAGTTCCCGAACTTCAAGGATATCGCCTCGTCGTGGCTCGACACCCTCGAATCCACCGACTGCCTCGTCATCAAGGACAAGAACGACCTCGAGCTCATTCGCGGTCTAAACGAGCCGTGGTATCAAAACCTCATCGACGCGGGCGTTGAGAGCCTTATCATGTTCCCGCTCCGCTACGACAGCGAGGTGCTGGGCTTCATATGGGCGTCCAATTTCGATACGACCAACACCATGCGCATCAAGGAGACGCTCGAGCTGATGACGTTCTTCATCTCGTCGAAGCTCTCGAGCAACAAGATGATGGAGCGCCTGAAGAGGATAAGCTACACCGACCGCCTGACGGGTATCCCCAACCGCTTCGCCTGTGACGAGCGCGTGGACGACCTCATCAGGCAGGGCGAGCGCTTTGCCCTCGTGTCCATAGATATCAACAGCTTCAAGAGCGTGAACGAGACCATGGGCTTTGAGGCGGGAAACACGGTGCTTTCAGAGATAGCCGCCCGCTGGAAGGCGATAGCCGACTCAATGCTGATGGGCACAAGGGACTACATCGCGCGTATCGGCGGAGACGAGTTCGCGCTGATAATATGCGGCGCCGAGTCCGACGCCGACATCAGGGAGACCATACGTATGTATTCGGCATCGCTCGAGACCCGCCTCACCATCGACGACTGCGACTTCTACTTCACGGCGAGCTTCGGCTATTCGATGTACCCCGACGACTCGCACTCGCGCGATAAGCTCCACTCCTACGCCGACGCGGCAATGCAGGAGGTCAAGCGCATAAACAGCAGCAACCATATCCTCCGCTTCACGCCCGAGCTGCTCAAGTCCGAGCGCACCCACGAGCTTGAGCGCAAGGTCAGGGCAGCCCTTGAAAACGACGCGGTGTACTACCACCTCCAGCCGCAGTTCGATATCGACCACAAGCTCTACGGCTTCGAGGCGCTTGCGCGTATGAAGGACGCCGACGGCAGCAACATCTCCCCGGGTGAGTTCATACCCGCCGCCGAGAAGATAGGCGTCGTTGACAAGATAGACGCCGCGGTATTCAGGAAGTCGGCGATGTTCATAGGCGAGCTGATAAAGCGCACGGGCGCGGAGATAAACCTCAGCGTGAACGTGTCGGTGCGCCACCTGATGAAGAACGACTTCATCGCCGAGGTAAAGGAGATACTCAGCGAGAGCGGGCTGCCTGCCGAGCGGCTCGAGATAGAGATAACCGAGTCGATAATGATAGAGTCCGCCGAGAAGGCGCTCTACTGTATCAACGAGATACACAATATGGGCATAAGGATAGCCATCGACGACTTCGGCACGGGCTACTCCGCGCTCAGCTACCTCAACACCTTCCCCGCGGACACACTGAAGATAGACAAGTCGTTCATCGACAAGCTCAACTACAGCGAGTCCTCGACGCAGTACGCCGCCGCGATAATCTCGATGGGGCACATCATGGGCTTCGACGTAGTCTCGGAGGGAGTCGAGGAGCAGCAGCAGCTCGAGACCCTGCGCAGTATCGGCTGCGACTACATACAGGGCTTCATATGGGGCAGACCGATGC
>JAUMVH010000182.1 GCA_030530245.1 Ruminococcus sp. | reverse complement strand
TGTTAGCAAGCTCTGCGAAGTAGTTCTGCTTGTCAGCAAAGTTGCCGGAGATCTTCTCGTTGAATACTGTGTTGGAAGAAATGAGGTCATCCATAACCTTTGTGTTGTTTACATACTCAGGCTTAGCTGTAGCGTATGCCTTGAGCTGTGCCTCGTCAGATGTAGCAGAGATGATGAAGTCACGAGCTTCCTCACCGTTATCTGTAGCGGGGTTAACAACGATCCAAGTACCGCCCCAGAAGAATGCCTGAGGACCCTGGCAAACGTTCCACTTACCGTATGTAGCGCCGCCTTCGCCGCCTGCTGCGTCGAGGAAGAAGCCACCGAAGCCCCATGTAGATACGAAGTAACCCATGCAAGCATCGTTTGTACCAGCTGCAGTCCACTCATCTGTCCACTGGCTGTTCTGTGTTACGCCGCCGCAATCCCAGAGCTCCTTAGCTGTGTCAGCGAACTTCTGGCAGAAGTCATCGATAACGAGCTTGTTATCAACAACCCAAGGCTGTGTACGACCGCAAGCGAATGCCTGCCACATACCGCCAACTGTATCAGCAAGAGCAGTCTTGTTGCCGGACTTCTCCTGAACTATCTTAGCAGCTGCTACGAACTTATCCCAGTCGCCAACCTGAGCCTGCATATCAGCAGGTGTCTTAGCACCGAGGTACTCCTCAGCGAGGTCAGCTCTGTAAGCGAAGCCGCCTGCTGCAGCCTGCCATGAAACGCCCTTACGAACGCCGTTGGAATCCTTACCGATCTCATCTGTGTACTTGTAGATGTTAGCGAAATCGCTGTCGCCAAGACCGAGCTTGCTGAGAGCAAGAGTCTTAGTGTCGTCGTTGATGTACTTGAGAGCCCAGTCAGCCTCACAGAAGTAAACATCGAGGTCACCGCCGTCGTTGAAGAGCTGGTCGTAACGCTCGGAAGCGTCGCCGCCGCCTACACCGAAGGAGATGAAGTGGATGCCGTCAACCTTGTCATCAGCGAGGTCGTCCTTGATCGTGTCATAGGAAAGACCCTTCCACTGAGCGATAAGAGTAGGAACATCGTCTGCGTTCCAAGCTGCTACTGTGAATGTGTCGCCGCCTGTCTTAACAGAAGCGTCGATCTCGCCTGTAGCAGGCTCTTCGCCAGTTGTTGTGCCTTCGCCCTCTGTTGCAGCTGTTGTCTTCTCAGCCTTGGAAGACTCAGAAGAGCTCTCGTCGTCGCCGCAGCTTGCGAATGCTGTTGCAGCCATTGCAAGTGTAGCTACTAATGCTAATGTCTTCTTAAGTGTGTTCATTAGAATTTTCCTCCTTAAATATGTATATTATATTTTAAAAATATAATACGCGGTTAATGATGGTTTTGTGTGTGGCTGTCTCTTTCGTTCTGTTCCGCACGACGACTGTCCTCGCCGCTGCATAGCGTCTCGTCAGAACTGCCGTTGTGTCCGTTAGGACTATTACTAAAGGCGTAAGCCTCTGTAATTGATTTAAGAGCAACACTTTCTGCGGACGTCCTCCGCATTCCGTACCCGTTATACTCTCCGTCAAGCGCCCTTGCGGACGTCCTCCGTTTTCGGGAGCCGTATCCATTGAGTACCGTTGTACGTAACTGCCTTATATCTTTATAGCAGGCGTATTGCTTTTGCAATTACAATATACCGTATTTCTTTTTCAAAGTCAATGCTTTGAATTGTTCTTTAACCATTTTTGAGCACCTTGTACACTTTCAACACGATTCTTTTGTTAGTTTTTACATAATTACAGGCTGTAAAATCAAAAAGTTACAAAACGGTAAAAGGGTTATTTTTGACCTTATTACACATAAACGGTGCGTTTCTTTTATATCTATTGCCCAAACATTCCAATTATGCACAAAGCTGCCAAGTTCGTTTTTGTCTATATTCACTGGGTGGACATCTCAGCATAGTAAGCGAGTATGCCGCTGGCGTCGCGGGCGTCGATATCGCCGTCCTCGTTGTGATCGGCAAAGAGCATATACGGCTTCGCGATAGCTCCCGCCCCGCCCGTAGAGAGTGAAGAATAGTGCACAAGCACGAGGCTGGCGTCCTTGGCGTCGACCTTGCCGTTGTAATCGGCGTCGCCGCGCTTCGCCGCCATGACCATTACCGTTATCTCATTGTCCGCGATCCCGTCGCGGCTGACCGTTATCGTGGCATTCACAGGCTCACCGTTCACAGGTATGCGTATCGCGTCGGAGCCCGCCGACGTATTCTCACCGCCCGTGACGGTGCCGAATGCGTCGGTATACAGGTACACATCGCGCACGTCGTCAAGAACAGGTATGAACACGGTCTCCTGCCAGCCCTCGTAGTCGGCGGACATCAGCTCGCTCACGTTCGTGCCGTCGGAGGTCTTATACTTTATATAGTACGGAGCGGGCTTCTCGGGGTAGTAATACCTGTCCGAAACATAGCCGCTGCCGTCGGGAGCCGTTGTCGCGCCGATGTCCGCGCTTTCCGAGAGCGCTATCGGCTCGGTGTAGAGGTGGTAGTCGTCGTCGTAGGACATCTTATAGTATATATCCTTGCCGTCGGGAGCCGTGAGAACTACCTTCTCGCCCGCGGGAAGCGCTCCGCTGATATGCGAGAAGTTCACCGCGCCTATCTGCTTGCCGAACACCTTCATCGAGACGTTGCCGTTCTTTATACCGACAGTTCCCTCCGCGAAGAGCGTCTCCATGCGCTCGTAAGCCATCGCGGCGGCTTCGAGCTCCTCGGTGTCGGTCTCCTCGAGCCCGTAGTAGAGCTCTTCCTTCACCGCGGCGAGAAGCTCCTGCTCCTCCTCGTCGGTGTAGACCATATCCTCGGCGGTGACGTCCGCCCACTCCTTGCCGTCGGCGCTGAAAAAGCTCTCGCCCGCGTGGGTGGAGGCGAGTATGCCGTCGTAGGTCGTGAAGCTCCCGAGGCTCGCTATCTCGCCCGTCTCGTCGTTCGTGACGTACATCGCCGTCTCGAGCGGCACTACGTACGACGTCTCCGCGCAGTAGAGCTTCACCACTGCCGCAAACACGGCGGGAGAGTTCTCGCTTGCACGTATCTCGACGCTCCTGTCGAGGTCGAGGGTCATATAGCCCGTATAGCTGCATTTTCCCTTCGTCACGGACGACGGCGTGCCCGAGGTAGGGTCGGCGGCGTCGGTGAGGTCGGTGTATATCGTTATCTCGTACTCGGTGTCAGGTGACGAGATGTATGTCCCGATAGCGGCTATCTGCGTGTCCGCGGTCGCCGTGAAGATGTTCGCCATGTACGAGGGCTTTATCTCGCCGTCGTCATAGGCGGAGAGGTTCTGAAGCTGCACGAACGTGTCGTGCTGGAAAATGGCGGAGTAGTCGTCGGCGTCCGCGAGCTCATACACCGTGAACTCCGTCATCGACTTATCGCAGTAGGATATCCATATGTAGCCGTCCTCGCCGTAGGAGTCGCCCCAGCTGTTCTTGACGAGCCACGCGCCGTCCCTCGCGGCGGGATTTTTGAAATTCGCGGCGGGGAAGCTGTCGTCCCAACCGACTATCGCGACCGAGTGGTTCGCAAAGCGCGGCTTCCTGTTCGTATTCGTCGACGAGAACTCGGAGCTGTAATTCGCCACGGCGTCCGAATAGAACGAGACGTCCACCGCCAGCCCGTCGTACACGAACTGCTTGACGAGGGCGTTTACCTCCGCCTCGTTCGTGTGCTCCCTGTCGTAGTCGAAGGTGTAGGCGTTGCGGAGGTGGTAGCCGCACTCGCCGCGCTTACCGTCGAGCACTTCATTGTCCGCAAATACGGACTCGTCTCCGTAGGGCATGACGCTCTCGTCGGCTGGACCTATCCACTGCGCCCACAGGTTCGTGACGGAGAGGGCGCTTCCGCCGCTGTTGAGGAGCTCACGCACCTCGCCAGCCTCGGTGACGTACGGGTAGTCGGGCGCGAGCGCGTAATACGCCGTGTGGAACTCCGACAGGTCGACCGTCGGGGCGCTGCGGATAACGCTGCTCTCGGCGCTCGCTATCGCGGAATGAGCCCAGCACGTGCCGTAGGGAGTCTGCTTTTTCACGGGCGATACGGGATATTTGCCGCGCATATCGAAGCTGCTCGGGAAGTCCGACTCGTCCGCCGCCTTGGGAGCGGCTGTCACCGCCGACGGCTCGAGCTCGACCGCTCCGTCCGCCGACACCGACGATACGCCGAATACGGGCTGCGAGAGGGCATAGCCTCCCGATGTACGGCTATCGGCAACTGCGGTGCAAAGCTCCGCGAAGCCGACAGCTCCGTTATACGAAGCGGCAAGCGACAGAGCTGCCGCCGCTGAAACTGCACGCCTTATAAAAGCTCTCATATTGACCCTCCCCTGTCAGGAAATAACGTCTCTTGCGGTATAGTACGCGATGCCGAACCACTCGCGCACCCAGTAGGTCGGCGCGAGCCACCACGGCGTATGCGCGGAGATGTTGTACGCCTCCATGCCGAGGCTGCGCGCTTTCAGGTCGGAGCGCAGCTGGTGGAAGCCGTCCGTCACTATCGTGATGTGCTCGGGAAGCCCCTCGCGCACGATGATGTCGTGTGAGAAGCGGAGGTTCTCGTCCGTGGTCGCGGACTTGTCCTCCTCGTATATCCGCTCGGGAGCTATCCCCCGCGATACGAGATACTCCCGCATACACTGCGCCTCGCTTATGCTCTCGTCGGCACCCTGTCCGCCCGAGACCACCACGCGTACCTCGGGATTCTCCGAGAGGTAGCCGTACGCCGCGTCAAGCCGCCGCCTCAGCATCAGGCTCGGCGCGCCGTTCTTGACCTTGCAGCCGAGCACGACCACCGTCGTATCGGTATTTTTCGGAGCGTCGCGCATCTCCCGCACCATAAAGAAGCTCATCGCGGCTGCCGCGACGGCTCCGACTGCTATCAACGCGGCGACCGCGCACACCATGACGCGTCCGCCCCTGCTCTCCCACAGGTGCGAGACGAGGCGGCTGAATCTGCCCCAGAACAGGAAAACTGCGGTAAGAACTCCTGATATGAAAGCTCCCGCGCAGTTTCCGAGGTTGATTATCCCGCTGCCGAGCGGAAGCAGAAATATTATCATCATTATAAAAGAAATGAGAGCCGCAATAACTCTCATTTCCGTTCTGATAAATGTAAGCATTATTAGAATGTCAGTCCTTCTTTGTCGCCAGCTTGAGTATGCGGTCGACGTCCTCCTGCGAGGTGAGCTCGCTGCCGAGGTGGGTCGGCACACTGTTGTACAGTCCGTGGAAGTCCGAGCCGCCCGTCCTGATGAGCTCGTACCTGTCAGCGATAGCACCCAGCTCCCTGCGGTAATTCTCGTCCGCGGAGTGGTGACCTATCTCTACGCCGTCTATCTTGCCCTTCTTCGCAAGCTCCTCGAGCAGCTCGATGTTGTCGTACTGCGCGGGGTGAGCCATTACTGCCACTCCCCTTGCGGTGTGGATAAGGTCGATGACGAAGTTCACGTCGGGGTACTCGCGCTCGACGTAGCACGTGCCCGTCTTGGGGTTGAAGAGCTCGCGGTCGAGGTCGCCGTAGAACTCCAGCGCGTAGCCGTAGTCAATGAGCGCACGCATGATGTGCTG
>JAUMVH010000181.1 GCA_030530245.1 Ruminococcus sp. | reverse complement strand
ATTCCTAATGTCCTGGCAAGTTTTTAGCGGCATCTCCTGTTGCCCCAGTAAATAATAGCGGTTAACAAGTCCTCTGAATCTTTTTTTATGTGAGTTTTCGGGATTGTTTAGAATATCATTTATTTCCTTACGAGTGCTGTTCACTCCCTCAATATTGTTGGTTATAATTATTTCATCTATTAAACACTTATTTGCATACTGTGACAGCGCTTTATTTGGCAATTTGGTGCATAAAGATAGAATTTTTTTGTCATTTTTCAAAATACTCTTTATTTTTGAATGAAGTTCGGGAAGTGACATAAAAAAAGCAGGGGCGCCATTGATATCAAAATCTAAATGAATTGTAAAAGGATTGTTATAGCGTTCTTTATATTGATTCTCATAATTTTGGAAGTCTTTATAATAAATGCTTTTAAGACTACTGTACTTCATATTATTCACCTCAAGTATTAATGATTTTGGTTATAAATGAGTCATTATATCTTGATATTTCAAGAAGCATTCGTAAAATAGTACGGTTTTTATTAATATTATACCACTTTTGCAAAGATTGTCAATGGTTTTTCAAAAAATTATGTGCTTTCAAATTATTTGAAAGGATACTTATAGTATGGTACATTGTGACTCATTTATGCCCAAATAAGCTTTCTACATAATTAATGCGTATTCTTCACTTGCACAAATCTCGCTTGCGGGATTGTGCAAATCGACATATTTCGACAAAATCCGACCTGTTGCGACAAAGATAGTTTTTGACATCTATCGACAAGTATGATATACTAAATATGAGGACAGCTAAGAGGCCATCTTATGCTCCCCGAAACCGCCCCGCAAGCTCTTGCCTGCGGGGCGTTTTTTATTATTAATTGCCTGTAATTTGCTTGTAAAATGCCGAAAATCGCCTATTTATAGCGGTTTAATTTTAAAAAGTCTTTAAAACCCCGAAATTTTTTCGGAGCTTTCCGATGCTCGGCAAAAGAGAGGACACCCCTCGCGGGATGTCCCTGCTTGTTATTTCAGTATCTCCTGCCTCATCAGACAGAGGTCGAAGGTGTCAAGCCTGCTGTCGCCGTCGAGGTCAGCCGCCTCGCTGTCGCCGAGCTTAGCGCTGCGGTCTCCGAGCAGCCACCTCTGTAAGAGCACGAGGTCTGCGGCACTGAACACGCCGTCCGCATTCACGTCTCCGCGGACGATGTTCCTCTCGCCAAAGCTCGCGGTAATGGTCATCGCCTCTCTGAGCGTGACCGTGACGGTCTGCTCCCTGCCCGAGAGGTCGCCGCTCCAGCCCGTGAACTCCGCCCCCTTGTCGGGAACAGCCGTCAGCGTGACGGGGCATTCGGTCGAATACTCGCCGCTCCAGCCGTTCGAGGCGTCGGGAGTTATCGAGTTTATGCGTATCTTTCCGCCGCCGACGGTCTTCAGCGTTATCGTCTGCATTGACTGCGAGAGCCCGAGGTAATTGCGCATATCCTCAAGAGTGTAGCTCCTGCGCTGGCGGAAGAACTCCTTTATCTGCGGGAGCGTCTTGCTCTGGTACTGCTGGCGGTTGTAGGCGAGATTGCTCTCCTTCGAGCCGCCGAAGAAGCCCCACCAGCGCACCGTCGTCTGCGCGAGAGGCTCGGTGTAGTCCCTGCTGTAGACCTCCGCCAGCGCGTTCGCCTTCTCGGGCGTGAGCACCTCGTTCGCGTAGTCGCAGTAGACGTTCACGAACCTGTCGCGGAAGTCCTCGTTTTTCAGCAGATTCAGGAAGAGATTCGTCGGGAAGGTCTTCATCGTGCTGTCGATGTTTTCCATGTGGCGGAAGCTGTCGTAGGCATAGCCCTCGACTCCGCCGAAATCGGCGTAGGTCTTTCCCATGGTGTAGTCGTAATCGAACGAGATGAAGCGCCACTTGCCGTCGCTGTAGGGGTTGCCCTCGATGACCTCGCCCGTGCTGCGCCACATACCGCAGTTGCGGTTCGGCCAGTCGTAGGTGCCGAGATAGAGCCCCGCGGCGTAGTGTTCGATAAGGCTGTCGATGTCGATGAAGTCGCACACCGCCTTATAGTTCACCTCGTTCGTGAGGTCGAGCTTCGAGTACCTCTCACAGAAGCCCTTGAAGCTGTCGAGCTCCTCCTGCGCGCCCTCCTCGAGCTCGCCGTTCTTTATCATAGCCACGTCCTTCTTGTCGATGCCGTAATTGGTCTCGATGAAGTAGTCCGAGAGCTTTTCTATCATCTCGTAAAGTCCCCAGTATTCGCCGTTTATGAAGACTGCACAGCTCTGCATATCCTGCGTCGTGAGGGCTTCACGGTCAGCAACGAGCTTCTGCGCGAAGCCGTCGCGGAGGCGTCCCTCCTCGCCTACTGCGCGGAGCG
Organism: Ruminococcus sp.; assembly: GCA_030530245.1. Lineage (GTDB taxonomy): Bacteria > Bacillota > Clostridia > Oscillospirales > Ruminococcaceae > Ruminococcus. Next base: position 3,221 of record JAUMVH010000181.1, on the reverse strand, counting down.
AGATGGAGTCGTATTTGTCGATGAGAGTGCCCTGTCGGTCACGATTGTCGGGAATGGCGGCACACTCCAATTTCGAGGCGCCGTAATCGCTCCTCGCATAGAGGTGGAAGCTCTTCTGCGAGGTGTTGCGCGTGGAAGCTCCCTTGATGCGTATGCCCATATCCTGCTCGGCAATGGTCTCGCCGCCGCGGAATATCGTTATCGAAGCCTCGCGCTCCCACTCCCTGCCGTGCGAGAAGAAATTGCAGACGTTATCGGTGTCCCACACGCTCTTTTTCGGGTCGTAGGCGGAGCTGCTCCTCCATTTCAGGTATTGGCTGCCCGTGACGTAAATGCCCTTGTCGGGGTCGAAGAGGTTGTCGGGGTCGGTGACGAGCGACACCACCGTCATGTCCTTGTACTGCGACAGACCGCCGCCCGTGATGAAGTATGTATGGCTCGCGGTCTTGCTGAACACGCCGTCCTTATTCTTGGCTGCGGCTCGCACCACCGTCGCCTTGTCGACCTTGAACGGAGGCGGTCGGTAGCCCGTACCGCGCGATATCGAGGTCGCGGAGCTGTCGTCCTCGGTGTAATTGCTGTAAATGTTTGGCTCACTCGTGCGGTCCTTTACCGTTATCGCGGCGGAGTAGACCTGCGCTGTCGGGGAAGACGTCGGGTCGCTGCCGTCCGTGGTGTAGTAGACGGTATCGCCCGAAGCGGCGGACAGCGTCAGCGCGAAGTCCGTCCCGTAGAAGCCCGACTGCGCCGAGAATCTCGGTGCCGATACCGCGACCGCATTCGCCTTTGACGGAGTCGGAGCCATGACCTCAAACGTGCCGCTGCCGTCGGGAGTCCTGCCGTAGCTGACGTCGGTGCCGAGCGTCGGGAGCTCCACCTGCTCGAGCACATTCCCGCTCGGGTCGGAAAGCACGACGGTGTCGCCGTTTTTGCTGAGCGCGAAGCCCGTGTGGAACTCGGCGGCTGTTGACTGCTGCTTGGAGGCGAATACCGTCATATGCTCGCCTGCTCCGAGTCTCGTCCCGCTCGGGAAGGTGAACAGCAGCGGCTGCGCAATATCGTCGGACAGTCCGAAGCCCGACAGGTCGACCGCCGTACTGCCCGAGTTGTACAGCTCTATCCAGTCGGAATAGACGCCGTAGCTGTCGGCAAGGCAGGTCTTGTTCTGCGAGCAGACCTCGTTGATACAGACGGTCGGCTCGGCTGCGCAGACGGTACCGAGCGTGCATGGCGGCAGTGCTAAAGCCGTCATGGCGCACGAAAGTACCGCTGCGGTAGTTCTTGTTCTCTTTTTCACAATGAACCCTCTCTTTCAAGTGAAATGTCGAATTCTACCGTGCGTATGATAGAATAATTATACACGTTAATATGTTTTTTGTCAACCTTTTGTGCGGTTTTCTATTGCATTTGCATATCGCCTGTGCTATAATGTTGGCAGCTTATGACACTTCAAATCTGACAAATGGTAGGTGAACAGAATGAAACTAAAATTATTTGCCGCTGCTTTTCTCGCAGCTGCTGTGCTCCCGTTTTCATCAGGCAGCCTCGCCGCCGTGCAGGCTCGACGTGGAGCTGTCCGATGTCTATGACAAGGACTATCCCGCCGAATACCGGAATAATCAGAGCACCGAACAGCCCATTATCGACTTCTATGAAAACGGCGCCATGGGACTGACTTTCAGCTTCCGCACCAACGTCGAGGGCGATGTCAACGGCGACGGTGTTTTCAGCATATCCGACGCGGTGCTACTCCAGCGGTGGCTGCTCGGTCAGCCCAAAAGCCCTATCAAGCGCTGGCAGTGCGGCGACCTCTGCAAGGACGGGCGGCTCGACAGCTTCGACCTCTGCCTTATGAAGCAGGCGCTCGTGCAGAGCGTGAAGCTCCCGACCTCGGTGACTATCCATGAGGGCGGCGGATTCGAGGGAGTATCGCTCGTATACAGCACATACGAGGAGGACGGCTCGGAAGTCACGACGTGCGCTGAAATGGGCAGTGTGATGATAAAAATGAAGGATGCTATGGACGAGGTCATGAGACAGACAACAAAATGACACCCGTTCATGCTGCGCTGTAACAGACTCCGCATAATACAAAGCCCTCACTCAGGTTGCTTCCCTTAGCGGAAAAAGCGGGCTGCCGAGCCGTGAACTAACGGTTCATACACGGTAGCTGCGAATCCGCCGGAGGGGGCTCCCCTCCGTGAGGGCTTTTGTCTTGTCCGCGGGGCCATTTCCGAAAAATGTTGCAATGCCGCGACTGCCATGTTATAATAGGCTTGACAGCTATCAACCGAAAAGGAGTGAGACCATGTTCAAAAAAGGAATGATAAAGCGCACCGCTGCCGTAGTTTGCAGCACGGCAATGCTGCTGACGGTAAGTGCCCTCGGCGCGAGCAGGACTGACCGCGCAAAGGCGGCTTCCGTAAACGTGTCGGACGAGGTGGGACTCGTGGGCAACCTGTTCTGCGTTGCGGACGAAAACAAGGCAGACCATGCCGCGCTCCAGTGGGCGACGACCCTCCCCGCGGACAGCTTCACGCTCTACCGCTCGACCGAGCCCGACAGCGGCTTCGTCCCGATATATCAGGGCAGCGGTACGTCCTGCGAGGACGACAATATGCAGACGGGAGTGACCTACTACTATCAGCTCGGGGTCACGTCAAAGGGCAAGGAGAGCTTCTCCTCCGTAAAGGAGCTCACACCATGTGCTCTGCCGTCGGGACTGAGTACCTACGACAACCAGAAGGGCAGCAGCCTCGTCTACGAGACGAGCGGCTACAAGGTAGGCGATACGTATTACAGCTACTCGCTGAAAAAGCACTCGGGCAAGGACGACATCTACCTCGAGGAGACTACCTCCTCCGACGGCAAACGCTTCGGCAATGCCAAAAACGTCGCCGACAGCTCGCAGAATTCCGCGCTCGCGAGCTGTAAGATAGAGTCCGTCCACATCGACTACATCCCCGAAAAAAACAAAGTCGTCGTGTGGGCGCACTGGGAGAAGCCCAGCGGCTACGCGGACGGCAAGGCGCTCGTTATCACGGGTACTCCCGGCGGGCAGTTCACAGTCCACCACGTGTATAATCCGCTCGGGATACAAGTGCGCGATATGGCGATATTCTTCGACGATGACGGCGCAGGCTACCTCATCGCCGCCGCCAACAAGGAGGGACAGGGCGCAAATGCGACCATGTACATCTTCCGCATGAACGACGACTACA
>JAUMVH010000180.1 GCA_030530245.1 Ruminococcus sp. | reverse complement strand
GGGCGGGGGGGGCCCCGGGCCCCACCCGTCGCGGAGTGCACCGCCAGAGCCCTTGGCGGATTGTCAAGGCAGAGCCTTGACAGGAGTCCCACATAAAAGTACACAGAAAAAAATCGGGGAGCAAGGGAGAATTTTCACATCTAACACCTTGTTTTTTAGCCACCCAAATGTTATAATGTAAAGTGACCGTATTTTCGGTCGAAAGAACAAAAGGAGAAGGGCTCGCAGAGTCCGATACAGATATGGAAAGCAAAAATTTCACCGAGGAGAGCGGCGCGGAGGTCATCTGCGGGCGCAATCCTGTTATAGAGGCGCTCAAATCGGGCGCTAACCTCGATACGATATACATAGACGGCAACGGCGGGAGCCTCAGCGTTATCCGCCGCCTTGCCAAGGAAAAGGGCGTGGTGGTCAAGGACGCGCTCGACGCTAAGCTCACGAAGCTCTCGGGCGGCGCTTCACATCAGGGAGTTGTCGCTGTCGGCGCGTGTGCGGAGTACGTGACGCTCGGCGATATCCTCGCCGTCTCCGAAAAGAAGGGCACAAAGCCTTTCATCATCATCTGCGACGAGATAGAAGACCCCCACAACCTCGGCGCGATAATCCGTACAGCCGAGACCTCGGGCGCTGACGGCGTCGTTATCCCCAAGCGCAGGAGCGCGGGACTCAACGCCACCGTGTTCAAGACATCGGCGGGCGCGGCGAGCTATGTCCCCGTGGCGAGAGTATCGAACCTCGCCGCAGCTATCGACGAGCTCAAGGAGCGCGGCGTGTGGATATACGGCACCGACGCTTCGGGCGCGGACTACACAGCTACCGACTTCACGGGGAGCTGCGGACTCGTCATCGGCTCGGAGGGCTTCGGTATCAGCAAGCTCATCGCGAAAAAATGCGATTTCATGGTAAAGCTGCCCATGCTCGGCAGGATAAATTCGCTCAATGCCTCTGTCGCGGCGGGTATCTTCATGTATGAGGTGCTCCGTCAGCGCGGCTCCGACAAAGCATAAGGAGGACATTATGCCTGATAACAAGCTATCACTTGAAAATATACTCGAAGAGTATTCTCCCGATACAGAGCAGGCGGAGACTCCCCATATCGAGCGCGTCGACGCGCAGAAGGTCATCAACTCGACCCTGCCCGACCCTGTGAAGGAGACTCCCGCTCCCAAGCCGCCGACGGTCTCGCACGAGAGACGCGAGCTGTTCGACGAGCCTGCCGATAAAAAGCCCTCAGCCGACGAGTACAAGCCCGAGACCATTTCCCGCAAGAAGACGGGATTCGCCGGCAGCGACGGGCTCGAGGACGTAAAGACCGAGACTGCCGTCAACTCCTACGCTGCCGACGACGATGTCCCCGCAGCGAGCGGAACTCCGCTGATAAGGCGCATGGCGGACTCGACGAGAGCCCGGGAGGTAGAGCGGCAGGGCAGAAAGAAAAAGCGCAGCCGCAAGAACAAAACTGGCTATACCTACTCGAAGGAGTCGCCCGAGGGCGAGTATATGTACACTCCGCCCGAGTTCAAGAAGAAAAAGCGTACCCGCCGCGAGATACTCGAGGAGTTCGAGTCGCCCGAGGGCAAGAAGTATGTGACGGATATAGTTCCCTCGCCCGACGCTGTGGAAGCCGCAAAGCCCGTTGTTCCCGCTCCGAGAGCGGAGGTCACGAGCCTCAACCTCAGCGAAACGCAGGAGATAGACGCCTCGCAGCTCGACGTCCACATCACGCAGGACGCCGAGGAGATATCGCGCATGAAGGCGAAAGCAGAGCGCACAAAGCGTATCGTCGACTTCAACTACTACGGCGACGTTCAGGACGTCGGACGCGATATATACGAGCTCAAGACCATCATCTCCACGAGGACGATAGTGCTCGGACTGACGGCATTCCTCAGCCTGTATATCACGCTGTGCAGCCGCTTCGGCTTCCCGATAGTGAGCTTCCTGAGCATAAACCACATCAGAACGTTCCTGCTCGCGCACCTTCTGCTCGGGCTCATCGCGATGTTCTACTCGCTGCCCGTCATCACGAAGGGCGTGAAGAACTTCTTTACCCTCAAGCCCGACAGCGACTCCATGACCGCGATGACCACGCTCGTCTGCTTCGTAGCGCTGCTGACCGCGTTCCTGCGGCAGGATATGGCTCAGCAGGAGACGATACACATCTATATGCCCGTGGCGATACTGGCGATGCTGTTCAACTCCATCGGCAAGCTGCTGATAATCAGGCGCGCGCACCGCAACTTCAAGTTCGTGTCGCAGAATTTCGAGCGCCATGCGGTGGTATACGTCCGCGACGAGGAGCGCGCCGAGCGCCTCACCCGCGGCACTCTCGGGGACTTCCCGATACTCGCCGCCATGCGCCGCACCGACTTCCTCACCGACTTCCTGCGCTATTCCTACTCCGCCGACATCACCGACGCGTTCTGCCGCAAGGCTGTTCCGCTGTGTCTGGCGTTCTCCGCGATAGTTTCGGTCTTCCTGACCTTCTTCAGGACAGGCTCGCTGTTCACGGCTGACTCGCTCGCGTTCGGCTTCTCGATATTCAGTATGCTGATATGCGCTTGCTCGTGCATATCGCTGCCGTTCGTGACGAATATACCGCTCGACAACATCTCGAACACCACCCTCCGCAACAAGGGCGTGCTGCTCGGATATCAGAGCGTCGACGACCTCTACGACGCCAACTCCCTTCTCGTGGAGAGCAGCCTGCTCTTCCCCGAGAATACCGTGAGACTGGGCGGTATCAAGGTCTTCTCCAATACCAAGATCGACGAGGCGCTGCTCGACGCGGCAAGCCTCACCCACTACTCGGGGAGCGTGCTCCAGCAGCTTTTCGCCGACGTTATCTCGGGCAGGGAGACCCTGCTCTACCCTATAGAGAACTTCTCCGCGGAGGACACGGGACTCTGCGGCTGGATAAATAACCGCAGAGTGCTCCTCGGCAACCGCGAGCTAATGGAGTCCCACAACATCGAGGGACTTCCCACACGTACTCAGGAGGGTGAGGTCTCGAAGGGGCATGAGCCGCTGTATCTGTCCATTTCGGGCAATCTCGCGGCGCTGTTCGTAGTGGACATCGTCCCCGACAGGAACATCAGAAAATGGTCGGAGAAGCTAATCAAGAAGAAGATATGCCTCATCGTCAAGAGCACCGACCACTTCATCACCGAGGAGTCCATCGCCTCGTACTACAATATCCCCAAGGATATGATACGCGTTATCCCGAAGAAGCTTTATGAGGACTTCGACGCCGAGACCAAGCGCGTGGTCCGCATGAGCGCGTCCATGGCTTGCACGGGCAGATTCTCCTCGTTCGCGCAGCTCATACTCGGCATAAAGGTAGTGCACTCGTCCGCGACGCTCGGGCTCATCTTCCAGACGGCGTCGATACTGCTCGGGCTCGCGCTGTGCATGATGCTGATACTCTCGAAGGCGTTCGAGTTTGACTACATCTATATGTCCGCGACGGCGATGGTGGTGTACAACCTCATAGTTGCGGGACTTACATACCTTGCAGTTAACAGAAAGAAGCTATGATTGCTGATTGCGCGGAGATCGCTTCCGCATATAATAGACTACCGCGCGAAGCCGAAAGTTTCGCTCAAGCCTTTTCAAAGGCTTGCAGGGTCGAGGGGCGGCGCCCCTCGTCGCCGTTCACAGCTTTTAAAGAACGGCGAAACTAATCGAGGGCGCCTCGCAAGGGGTGAATCCAAAAACAGCCCAGTGGGCTGTTTTTTGAGAGGGGACGCCTTGTAACGTAAGATTCCTTTATCAAAGAAAAATAAATTAACCGAATAGGAACAAAGGCAATACCTCTCAATTAGGGTATTGCCTTTCATTTTAGCTTTTGAGTCTTCTTTTTCTCAGCTTGTTGTTAGTATCTATGTAGCATTCATAGATATTTGGTATTTTAGCTTCTTTAGCTAATGCAATAATCAAATCTCGGGTTGGCTTTTCAGTTTTTAATCCGATAATAACAGCGCTGGGAATCCACGAGAAATACGTTGGCTCTTTGCTAACTACCGAAGGATGAATTATTCGCCATTCCTTATCATATTCATGACATTTGTGTTTGATTAGGCTAATTCTTTCAATTTCCCATAGCATTTGAGGAAGTGAATTTAAAACCGATTGCCTAATTATTGGATGACTATTTTTGACCGATAAGTCTATTGCAACTGCTCGTGCAAAATTAGTAGCGTCATATGTTTTATTTGTATAATATACTGGATAGAGAGGAAAATATACTGCGTTGTTTAAATCTTTTCTCAGATCCTTATCGATTAATAATGCTTGAGGAGAATAATCGAACTCCAACACAAATCCTTTATGATTATCAGCATATTTCAACCACAGTACTTCGTTCAGATCCTTTTCTGTAAAACAAATTGAACGTTGCCTTTTTTGAATCTCTATCCTCGTCTGTTCAATAATATCACTACCGATTTCAGTCCACTCACTTATACTACGCAGAGCAAAGTAATTTGTTAATTGTTCTTTTGAACAACCGATAAGTTTATTAATTGCATCAAATGCAGCATCACGCAAATGTGGGTTGCCTAAAGCATTTTTAATCCCATCACTTACAGCATTCCAGTTTATTGAGCAGAACGAATCAAATGGATCATCATAAAAGTCTGCTGATGAAAAGAAAAGCCGATTAGTACGCATTGCTTCAAGGCTATTTGAATCAGCTTTCCTAAAACGATACAGTTTTTTAGGATATTTAATTGATTTAGTAAGCATTTCACATTCTTCGGGTATGTTTTGACCACTAAAAGATGTAAGCGTGTTCCAAAATGTTTTCCTATCTTTATTTGTCATATATCCTCCTGTTCTTAAAAATGAGAGAGCTTTTTGATATCATAACACATTGCCCTGTAACTTGCAAGTACTAAAGCCGAAGGATTCTGCGTGAGTCCTTCGGCTTTATTTTGTCAGCTCGGCTGTAATTTTCCCCAGTACCGCATACTGCTCCTGCGAGAGCTGTCTGCCCGTCTGAGCGTTCCTGATGCGATAGGCATCGACCAGGGCTCTGAGAGTTTCTGTCTGCGTTTCGGTCAATCCGTGCGTGGAAAGCGTCCCCTGATGCTTCATACCGCAGAGGGTGTCCATTGAAATGTTGAAGATGCTGGCGATAGAGCGAAGTGTTTCAAATGGCGGTGTCATGGTATTAGCTTCATATTTGCTGATAGTACCCTCGGTAACATCGAGCATTTCTCCGAGCTTCTTCTGCGTTATTTTCCGTTCCTTGCGTAATGATCTTATCAAAGCACCAAGATCATACACTTGCCTCACCTCCAAGTTTCTCTTTTGGAATATTATACCCCAATATACTTGCTAATTTCGATAGATCGTGCTATAGTATATTCTATATACGAAAGTTTTGAAGTAAAAAGTTTCAGTAGATGCAAGTTTTTGGGGTGCGATATGGCAAATAATAACAAAGCGCTGTCCGCAGCGGGACAGGCTAAGAAGGATGAGTTTTACACACAGCTTGTTGATATAGAAAACGAACTGCGACATTATAAGGAGCATTTCAAGGGAAAAGTTGTATTCTGCAACTGCGATGATCCGTATGAGAGCATTTTCTTCAAGTATTTCGCAATCAATTTCAATCACTTGGGTTTG
>JAUMVH010000005.1 GCA_030530245.1 Ruminococcus sp. | reverse complement strand
GAGGGCTGCGACAACTGCTATATGTACTTTCTGGATAAAATGCGCGATCAGGACGGTTCGCACATATATCGTACAAAGGCAGGCTTCAACTATCCCGTACAGAAGGACAGAAAAGGCGATTACAAGATAAAAAGCGGCGAGATGATACGCGTGTGCATGACCTCAGATTTCTTCCTTGTCGAAGCCGACGAATGGCGAGATGAAGCATGGGAGCTCATGCGTATACGCAGCGATGTGGTATTCTTTCTGCTGACTAAACGCCCCGAGCGAGTCGCCGAACATCTGCCGAAGGACTGGGGTGACGGCTGGGACAATATCTTCTTCAACGTCACTGCCGAAAATCAACTCCGTGCCGACGAGAGGATACCGATACTGCTTGACCTGCCATTCAAGCACAAGGGCGTGATGTGTGCGCCGTTTATCGGTCAGGTGAGTATGCGGAAGTACCTTGAAACAGGACAGATAGAGCAGGTACTCTGCGACGGCGAAAACTACGACGGAGCCCGTCCCTGTCACTTTGATTGGGTGCGCTCACTCAGGCAGGAGTGCGTTGACAACAACGTGACCTTCGTTTTCTGCGGAACGGGCAGGCGCTTCGTCAAGGACGGCAGGCTCTACAAGATAGAGGGCAACGGTCTGCAAAGTCAGCAGGCGCACAAGTCAGGCTTGAGCTTCAAGGGAAAGCCGATACACTTTGACCTGTATAACGAAATGGGCTACCCGCTCCCAGATGAAGACAGGTACGAGCCCATGTTCAGGGAGCGCTGCGAGATCTGCGGTATGCGCCCGATATGCAACGGTTGCAGCAACTGCGGAAAGTGCGAGTCAAAATGATATGTGAAAGGAACGAATAATATGCCTGAATTACCCGAAGTCGAAACTATCCGACGTATAATCGGTCCGCAGATAACAGGCAGGAGCGTAGTTCCGCTGAAGATACATACGGTCACAATGGCAAGCCGTGTGACACCTGCGGAAGTCTGTTTGAGAAGATAACTGTCGGCGGTCGGAGCAGCTGTTTCTGCCCGAAATGTCAGAAGAAATAAAGTCTCCCCGAATATTAACAATGAAGCAAATGAGCCCCCACAGCTTTGGCTGTGGGGGATTTTTGTGCAGAAATCGGACTTGAGATATGCTTCCTTTCATCCGACGCACAGGTGAAAGGTTGACATTCCAGAGCACCTGTGCTATGATATAAAAAACGTATCAGGGAAAGCGAGGACATCATGGAGATCACACTGAGAACCGTCCGCACAGACGAGCTTGCGGGATACAAAAGAGAAATGCAGCGTGCCTTTCAGCTCGGCGCGGAGGCGGAGTACGGCGAGACAGACTTGCCGATACTCCCCGAAGCAGACATCGACCGCTCGCTCGGCACCAAGGGCGCGATAGCTTATGCGGCTGTAATTGACGGCAATATCGTCGGCGGAGCTATCGTCGTGATAGATGAGCAGACTCACCACAACCACCTCGACTTCCTCTTCGTAAAGGCGGGAGTTCAGAGCAGAGGCATCGGTCAGGCGATATGGTCGGAGATCGAGCGCCTGCACCCCGAAACAAAGGTATGGGAGACCTGCACGCCCTATTTCGAGAAGCGCAATATCCACTTTTACATCAACCGCTGCGGCTTCCACGCTGTGGAGTTCTTCAATCCCATGCACCCCGACCCTCACGAGAGCGGCAAGCCGGATATGGGCAGCGGCGATGACGGCTGTATGTTCAGATTCGAGAAGGTCATGAAGCGATGAGCTATGTTTACCACTACGCCTCTCCCCTCGGCGGTATCACTCTCGCAAGCGACGGCGAGGCGCTCACGGGGCTGTGGTTCGACGGGCAGAGGTATTACGGCGACACGCTGTGCGGTGAAGCTGCCGAGCGTGAACTGCCCGTATTTACGCAGACCTGTAACTGGCTCGATGTCTATTTCAGCGGAAAGGCTCCCGACTTCACTCCGCCGCTGAGCCTGCTGACGACGCCGTTTCGCAGGGCTGTGTGCGGGATAATGCTGACCATACCCTACGGTCAGACCATGACCTACGGAGAGATAGCGGATATCATCGCTCGGCGCCGCGGCACTGCGCATATGTCCGCGCAGGCTGTGGGCGGAGCTGTGGGACACAATCCCGTCTCCATAATCGTCCCCTGCCACCGCGTCGTCGGAGCGGACGGGAGCCTGACAGGCTACGCGGGCGGGCTCGACAGAAAGGCGGCGCTGCTGAAGCTGGAGCAAGCTCCGCGAAATACATTTCAGGAGGAATAAACGATGGGCTACATACTTGAACTGCGCAAGGTGCTCGGCAGCCGACCGCTCATTATGGCGGGCGCGGGAGTACTTATCATAAACGAAAAGGGCGAGGTGCTGCTGCAAAAGCGCCGCGATAACGGCAGGTGGGACTACCCCGCGGGCTCGATGGAGCTCGGCGAGAGCTTCGAGGAGTGCGCGCGCAGGGAGGTGCTGGAGGAGACTGGGCTCACCTGCGGCAGGCTCGAATTCTTCATGGACCTGTCGGGAGCCGACTCCTTCTACGAATACCCCAACGGCGACCAAACCTACGCTGCGGTGATAATATATATATGCCGCGATTTTTCGGGCGATCTGAAGGCTCAGGAGGACGAGGTGGTGACGCAGGCGTTTTTCCCGCTTGACGGGCTCCCCGAGAAGAACGACCCGCGTGGACTCGGGATATTCGACAAGCTGAGAGCCCGTTTGCAGAGCCGATAAAGCCCTCACCGCCCGACTGTGGGTCTTCTCCTTCTGCTTAGCAGCAGTGCCGCGGCGGGGAGCAGTATCATCGCCGCGCTCATATTATCGCCCGTTTTCGGGTTCTCGGTCTTGGCGGACGAAGCTGCCGCGGTCGTCGTCACCGCAGACGTGACCGACGTCGTGGTCTCGGGGACGTATCTCGCCGCGATATCAGAGTGGCGGGTGCGGTTGTCATAGGTGCGGATAAGGTCGTACGAGTAGCCGTCGCCGTCCCTGCAGATGAAGCTGAAGCTCGAGTCCGCCGAGCCTATCACCGTCGAGAGATAGCCCGAATGCGCGTACGTGAAGCGCAGCGGCTGCTGACCCGTGGTCGAATCGGCGTAGCTTATGGTGCTTATCAGCTCGTCGCCGTCGGTCATTATCAGCTCCGCCTCCGAGCGCGAATGGTCGTGCCCGAAGAGGTACATGATGTCCATATCGTAGCGCTCCGCGTAGCTGTTTATCAGCGCGGCGAGGTCGTAGGAGCCGTCGATGTTGTACTGATTCTCGCCGACCCACTCGCTCAGGCGAAAGCCCCTCTTGTCCACGGAATCGGGCTGCCTGCCGAGCGTGTGGAGTCCCGTATGCGCGGAGATGATGACGAGCTCGCCGTGGTAGTCCGCCGCCGTCTCCTCGAGGAAGCGCCCGATGTCGCCGAGCACGTCCTCGTAGGTGTAGGCGGTATAGACATCATGGGGTATCATCGCCGCCTCCTGATTGAGCCCGTAAACTATGATATCCTCGGCGAAGCGGCTGTTTTTGCCGTGGCGCGCGACAGCCTCCGAGCTGCCGCGGAAGATGAGCCCGCCCGCAGGAGAGCCGTCCTCCCCTGCTCCGAGGTCAGCCGCCGCAGACATGGCGGTCGCAGCCTCGCCCGAGTCGTGGTTGCCCGAGACAAACACCGTATCGAGCCCGCCGAGCTCCGCGACGATGCGCGGATAGTACCTGCTCAGCATGATGTCGGTCTCCGCCTTCGTGCCGTTGACAAGGTCGCCTGTACACACCACAAGTGACGGTATATAGCCGCCCGTACGCTCTATCACGCAGCCGATGGCGTCGCCGATACGCTCGTATTCCTCGTGCACGTCCGAAAACGTCAGCACGGAATCGGGCACGACGCCCTTGGCGATGACGAACACCGCGTCCTCCGACCTCTCGCGGTAGCGGACGCCGTCGCTGTCGTGCGCCTCTATGAGGCAGCTCACGCGGTGGACTCCCGCGCTCCTGCCCGTGAGCGTGTCAGCGGTGAAGCTGCGCTCGTTGCAGCTCTGAAGCTCGCCGTCGACGTACCAGCTGATGCTCTCGGTCTCGACATCCGCGAGCCCGACCGTGAAAACAGGCGCGGGGTAGCCGCTCCCCTCGATAGCATAGCTCTCGGCGTGCGGCTGGCTGACTATGCAGCGCTCGAGCAGCTCGCCGCGCGTGTAGATATTGACCTCCGCCGCCTCGGACTCTTCGGTCGTGACCGAGAGCGGCTCGTCGCTCGTCTCGTCGTATTTCAGGTAGGAGCAAGCGCCCGCCTCGCTGTGGCGCAGAGCCGTGCCGATATGCTCCCACACGAGGTCGCCGCTGACCGCGCGGGTGTACGCCGTGCGGAGCTTACCGCCGCTGAACACGAGATAGTGATACCTCGTCGAGAGCGTCGTGAAGCGCGGCGTTGTGCTCGACACCATCGTGCGCCTGTAATAGCGCCATATATAGTCGCTGTTGCTGTCGTCCGCAGCCGTGAGTGCGAGCTGCTCGCCGCTGCTGTTCTTCACGGTGATGATGTAGTCCTTGTCGTCGTCGAAGCTCAGCACCCTGAACCACTTCTGTCCGCCGATAGTTATAGTGCTGCCGTCATCGCTCTCGAGAGCGGTGAGCGTGAAATAGGCTCCCGAAGCCGCGAAAGCTCCGAGAGGCATACACATCAGCATAACTATCACAGCTGCCGCAGCCGCGGCTATCCTCGCTATCCTCATATCGCACCTCCGAATTTACTGTACTACTATGATAACACATAACAGCACAAAAGGCAAGAAAAAAAGACCTGCCACACGACAGGTCTCAGGTCGCAGCATATCCCAAGCAAAGCGGGCGAGCGGAACTCGCCCCTACAGTTTGCTGTTTGTAGGGGCGCATTCCGTGCGCCCGTGTTTTACGCCATATTCAGTATGATACGGAAGGTGCTGCCCTTGCCCGCCTCCGACTCCGCTACGCACACGCCCTTGTGGAGCGTCACTGTCTGCTTGACGATGGCGAGCCCGAGTCCCGACGCGCCCTTGCCCTTGCGCTGACGGGAGGTGTAGTACCTGTCCCAGATGCGGTCGAGCTCCTCGGGAGCGATACCCTCTCCGCGGTCAGAGACCTCAATGACAGCCTTGTCGCCCACGATACGGAGCGTGACGCCTATCCATTTGTTCTCGCCCGCATGACGGACCGCATTGTCCATGAGGTTGTACACCGCACGCCCGAGCCGCGAGGCATTGCCGTGGATATGCACCCTCTCCGCGATATTGCACTCAAAGGTGAAGCCGTCCTTGGAGTAGAGGTTGCTGAAATTGTCCGCGACCGTCCTGACCGTCTCGGCGAGGTCGACGTCGCTCATAACGGGCTCGGCGTCGGTCATTTGCAGCTCGGAGTATTCGAGTATCTCGTTCACGAGCGCGGTGAGCCTGTCCGCCTCATCGACGATGACAGCCACGTCCTCCGCGCACTGCTTCTCGTCCTCGCGGGAGATATCGCGTATCATCTCCGCGTAGCCCTTTATCATGGTCAGCGGAGTGCGCAGGTCGTGCGAGACATTTGCGAGCAGCTCGTTCTGGAATTCGCGCGAGCGCCTCAGCTTCTCCGAGGTGTCGTCGAGCGTTTCGCTGAGCTCATCGAGCTCCGAGCAGAAGCCCTCACGGTAGCTCACGTCGCCGCTGTTTTCGGCGAGCTTATGCGCCTTTTCGGTGAGCTGCGATATCGGGCGCGAAAAGCTCCTCGCCATGAACCACGCGAGCACGAACGCGATAACGACCGACAGCAGTGTCACCCACAGAAGCTGTATCCGCAGGATATGCACCGTCGAGCCGACGGCATTCAGCGTAGTTCCGAGGCATAGCACAGCCTGTTCGTCGGCGCCGTAGTAGTCGATATATCTGCCGCAGATGTACATATCGTCCGAGCGCAGCTCAGCCGTGCCGTCTTCGGAGCCCTCAAGCTTCGATATGAGCCTGTTGAAGTTTGCGGGGAGCTCGCGGTAGCTGCCGCGGTCGTCAAATTCGTGCATTTTCTGCCCTGCCCTGTCGTCGGGCGGCGGGAGCTCGGGCATATCGTCGGGCTTCTCGGAGGGCTTCATATCGGGCTTTTCGCCGTCCTCACGGAAGCGGTGCATCTTCTTGTACTCGTCCGAGCTGTAGAGCACGTTCCCGTCCTTGTCGGTGACGAAGACGAGGATAGAGTTCTTGCGGGAGAGCTCGTCGATGTAGTCGCCGATATCACTCTCGGAGCTGTGCGAGACTATCTTCTCGGCAGTCGAAACTGTGCTCCGTATCAGCATACCGTTGTAGAAGCTCTGCAAAAAGACGGTCTGCAAGAGCCACAGCGCCGTGAATATCACGGCGGTGAAGAACACGAAGTAAGAAAGGAGCTTCCTGCGGAAAGAACCTGTTTTAAGCTTCAAACTTGTATCCCACCCCTCGAATGGTCTTGATGCTGTCGCGGTATTCGCCGAGCTTGCTGCGCAGGAGCTTTATCTGCCAGTCGACAGTCCTGTCCACGCCGAAGCTGTCGTAGCCCCACACCTCGTTGAGTATCCTGTCGCGCGAGAGCACCACTCCCTTATTTCTGACGAGCAGCACGAGCAGCGCGTACTCCTTCGCGGTGAGGTCGGCGCGCTCGCCGTCGACCGTGACGGTCAGCCCGAGCGTGTCTATCTCGATACCGCCCGCGGTGATGACTCCGCCCTCGGGCTTCTGCTCGGCAGGTCTGCTGTGGCTGAGAATGACCTTGATACGCGCCATGAGCTCCATAGGCGAAAAGGGCTTCGTCACGTAGTCGTCCACGCCCACCTCGAAGCCGAAGAGCTTGTCGAACTCCGTACCTCTTGCCGATAGCATGATGACGGGGATATCCTTGAACTCCTTTATCTTTTTGCAGGCGGTAAAGCCGTCGGTATCAGGCATCATCACGTCCATGACGATGAGGTCGAAGTCGGCGGTCTTGCAGGCTTCTATCGCCTGTCTGCCGTCGGAAACGACCGTTGCCTCGTAGCCCTCACGCTGTACGTAGCGGCTTATCATCGCGGTTATATTCGGTTCGTCGTCGGCTATAAGGATCCGTGCCATAGCGCACCTCCGAGAGATTTTTTTATAATTATACACCAAAACCGTCCCTTTGTAAATACTCAGGGACGGTTTTTCATTCATCATCAGAACATCTGACCGCCGCCGAATCCGCCGAATCCGCCGCCGTGACCTCCGCGGCCGCCGCCTCCACCGAAGCCGCCGCCGCCCATCATGCTCTGTGGTATGGAGTCGACCTCAGTGCCGTTGACGATGATAGTGCCGCCGTTGAACTCCGCTGTTCTGTCGTAGTCGAACGAGGACATCTGCGCCGTTACGTCAACTGTGCCGCCGTTCACGTAGATAGAGCCGTTCGCGTCGAGACCGTCGGTGTCCCCGGGGCCTACCTCGACCTTGACGTAGCCGCCGTTTATCACGATCGCGGTCTCGTAGGCGTTAGTGCTCGCAGAGGCGTTGATACCGTCGTCGGTAGCGTAGATGTCGATGTCGCCGTCGTTGATGACGATGTATGTCGCCTCTAAGCCCTCAGCCGCGTTTATCTTGAACGTACCGCCGTCTATCTGGAGCATCGCGCAAGCCTGCAAGCCGTCGCTTCCGCCGTTTATCGTGAACGTGCCGCCTGAGATGACGATAGTTCCCTCGGCTTCGTCGTTCTCACAGTGGAAGCCGTCCTTGTTGGTGGTGATGTTGAAGGTGCCGTCGCTTACCGATATCGAATCGTTAGCCTCGAAGGCGTCGAGAGCGCAGGTCACATTGTAAGTGCCGCCCGTCACCTTCATATCGTCCTTGCAGGTGATACCGTTGCCGTAATTCGAGGTCACATTCAGCGTGCCCACACCGTTGAGCACGAGGTCGTCCTTCGAGAAGATGACCGCGTCGGTGTTGGTGTCACCGTCGGAGGTGAACTGTCCGCTGACTGTGAGGGTATTATCGCTGTCGGTGGTGGTCACGAACACCTTATCCGCAGATACAACGTATATCGCGGGGAAGTCGCTGTTCGTTATCTCAACGCCGTCGAGCACGAGCTGTACCTTCGCCTGCTCGTCAGCCTCGACCCTTATCGTGCAGTCCTCGGCCGTGCCGCTTATCACGTACACGCCCTCCTCGGTGATGTTGATGGTCTTGCCGTCGGATACCGTAACGCTCTTAGCGTCGCTGGTATCGGCGACCTGTGCGAGGTCGCGCTTGGTGTAGGTGCTGTCGGAAGTACCCGAAAGCTGCTCCACGGAAGCTGTCTCCGAGGTCGCCGCTGTCGTTGTCTCCTCACTCGCGGAGGTAGTCTTGCCCGACTTGGTGGAAGCCGAGGTCGAAACGCTCGCTGAGGTCGAGGTCTCGGAAGCGGGTAAGCTGTCCGTTACGGCTGTAGTACCGCAGCTCGTCATAGCCGCCGCGACTGCCGCTGTAAGTGCAAATGCTAATAAATATGTATTTTTCATATATAACGCTCCTTTTAAGTTATTAGCCTTTTCGGGGAATGCGAGCTGCCGAGCCGAAAACTTACGGCTCATATACGGTAACTGCGAATCCGCCCAAAGGGGCTCCCTTTTTGAAACTGTTTTGTGCTGTTTTGTTTCTATGTCTGTATTATAGCCCCGCTTTTTGAAAGGAAAATGGAGCATTAGTGGAAAATCGGGCCTTAAATGTGGAATTTCCC
Source organism: Ruminococcus sp. (assembly GCA_030530245.1). Lineage (GTDB taxonomy): Bacteria > Bacillota > Clostridia > Oscillospirales > Ruminococcaceae > Ruminococcus. The sequence goes on along the minus strand of JAUMVH010000005.1, from coordinate 23,161 downwards.
CGCCGCTCTGTGACGGATACGTGAAAAGCACGCCATGCAGCTATTGATTTATTCTTTAAGCTATGATATAATGTAAAAAACTTCAGGGAGGTCTTGACTTTGGGCAAAATTAAGATTTCGGGCAGCTCTGCGATGCAGTTCGAGCCTGATTACTGCGAGTTCCGCGTAACAGTACATCTCAGCAGCGGCACATCGGGCGATACTCTGTCAAAGGGCAAATACCGCACAGAGGAAGTGCTGAAGGCTTTGCAGGAAAAGACGGGCATCGACATCGCAAGCGTTGTTCTTGACGGTGAAGGATTAGAGCAGTCATACCGCCAAGAAGAGGGCTATATTTACAGAAAAACCTTCTCTTTCCGCTATCAGGCTGACAACCACATCACCGAAGCCGTGACCTCGCTCCTCGAGAATATGGCAGACGTCGAGTACAGCTACGAATTCGGGCTGACCGACAGAGCCGCAAAGGAAGCCGCCGTTATGTCAGCCGCGATAGACGACGCCAAGGCGAAAGCCGAGAACATCGCCGCTTCGCTCAGCAGCAGGATAGTCGGATACGAGGAGATAAAGTACGAGTTCGCGGAAGAAAATGACGATGATGGATTAATTTGTGAGCGCGAAATGGCACTGAGTGATTCAATGGTTTCCCTCGCCTCAGAGCTGAAAAATCCCAAGATAGAGATATCCAAGAACGTCAACATCATCTGGATAACCGAATAATACCGAAAGGCAGGCATAAAGGGTGTCCCCTTAGCCTGCCTTTTTGTATCACAGCTCGTCCATACCCGTTTTATCCGCGTTGCGCTTCTCTATCTCTTCCTTTTTTATGGCGTAGGGGTCTTTTATCGCGCGCTGGTGCTTGTCGAGGTCGTACATCGCCTGCTTCACCTCGAAGTTCGGGAAGCCGAACTGCTCCTCAAGGTGGTGGTAGCTCTTGTTGGCGTTCATCATTTTTATCGGGTATATCACAAATATCACGTTCATAATAAGGGTGAAGGCAGTACCCAAAAGATCAACTCCGACCAGCAGCTCAAAGGCTACCGCGTGCACTGCGATAAGCACTATCGAAGCGATGATGAAGCGATTATCCTTTTTATATATGCCGAGGAAGCCCGTCACGCTCGCCGCTGCGACCATCAGCGCCGCCAAGAGAAACAGCGGAGTCACCATAATGGCATAAAACAGCTCGAACAGCACATAGACCGAAAACAGCGCGTAGAAGATGAACGCTGTTGTCGACACGCGCTTTATCCTTTTCATTTCCGTTCTGTTTCGGGAAAATTCTTCTTCAAGTTCCATACTGTATTCCTTTCTGTTGACACTTCACAAATCCAGCCTGTAGTTTTTGTGCAGCTATACAAAGTTCAAAATTATTTTTTCGATAATCAACGGTTTCCCATTGAAAAAACGCCGATTCCCGCCCTCTTACAGAGGGACTTTTTTATAGCTCCGCCTTGGGAGCACGGTTCATACCGCTGTGTTGTATATCCTCATATCGAAGCACGCGCCGCCGTTCGGGGCGTTATACGCCTGAAGGCTGCCGCTCTGCGAGGTCACTATCCTGCGCGCGAAGGCAAGCCCTATGCCGTAGCCGCTCTTCGACGGCTCGCCCGAGCGGTAAAAGCGCTCGAAGATGTGGTCGAGGTCGTCGCCGCTGAAGCCGCTGCCGCTGTCGGTGACGGTGATACCCGTGTAGATCGGGGTCTCGGCGGCGGATATGGTGATAGTCCCGCCCTCGGGAGTGTGCTCCATGCAGTTCTTGAGTATGTTCAGCAGCGCCTCGGTGAAATACTGCATATCGCCGATAAAGGCGGGCTCACCGCTGACGCTGACGTCAACGGATATGTTCTTGAGCTCGAGCGATATCGAGATAGGTTCAAGCGCGCTGCTTATGAGCTCTCGGCACCTTATCTCCTGCTCGCGGAACTTCACCGCCCCCGCGTCTATACGCGAGAGCCCGAGCATGGTGTCGATGAGCCAGTTCATGCGCGAGAGCAGCGAATACAGCTCCTGCACGTAGCCCGCTCTCTGCTGCGGAGCGAGGTCGGGGTCGCGGAGCATTTCCATCAGCAGCATCATCGACGTCAGCGGCGTGCGGAGCTGATGGGCGATGTCCTCCATCGACTCCTTCATGAACAGCTTGTCGGAGCTGAGCGCGGAATTCTGCTCGCGGAGCATTATCGTCATCTTGTGTATCTCCGCGGTGAGTATGCTGAGGGCGCCCTCGTTGTAGTCCGCAAAGGTCACGGAGTCGCTGCCCTTGAGTATGCGGTCGATGTCGTTGCAGAGCGCGAAGAGCTTCCGCCTGCGCTGAAACCGCATGAGCTCGTCGACCGCGAATATCGCCGCCGACACCGCGACGAGCACTATCGCCGCGGGTATGCTGAAAAAGGCGCATATCGCAGCTCCCGCGGCTGTCAGCGCGATATGGAGCAGTCGGCGGAGCTTGTCGGAGGTCATCTCTCCACCGCCTTATATCCCATTCCGCGGACGGTCAGTATTATCGACGGGTTCTGCGGGTCGTCCTCTATCTTTTCGCGCAGGCGCTTGATATAGACGTTGAGCGTGTTGTCGGAGACGTACTCCCCCGACACCGACCACAGCTCCTCCGCGAGACGGTCGCGGGTGAGGAGCTTGTCCTTGTTGCTGAAAAATACGAGCAGCAGGCGGTATTCGAGCGCCGAGAGGTAGACCTCTGCGCCGTTCTTCGTGACGATACCGCGCGCGGGGTCTATGGTGACGTTGCCGCAGGTCAGAGCGGCGGACGCTCGGCTGTTCTTGCGCATGGCATTCTTCATCCGCGCGACGAGCTCCCGCGGGCGGAAGGGCTTGCTTATATAGTCATCGGCGCCGACCTCAAAGCCCGCGACCGTGCAGGCTTCGTCCGCGGAGGCTGTGAGGAATATCACGGGCACCTCCGACTCCGCCTTTATCGCGGCACACACTGTGAAGCCGCTGCCGTCGCCGAGCGACAGGTCGAGCAGCACGCAGTCGAACGAGCCTTTTTCAAACGCTTCGATCCCCGCAGCCTGTCCCGTGGCGTGCACGACTGTATAGCCCTCGGACGTGAGGAAGAGCGAGAGATTCTTCGCGAGCTGTATATCGTCCTCGACGAGAAGTATCTTTGGCATATTATCACCTCTTCATTTCTGATATTGTAACATATAATAACAAGAAATGCAACTGTACAAGTGTACGCTTTCCGAGAATTCGCGCGTGCTTAATTATACAATCAGTATCACCGCCCCAAATTATTTGTATAAGTAGAACTGATTTGTGAATTTTCCGTTAAATATATTGTGGGAAATTGACAATCGCTCCGAAGCGGTGTATAATATTTGTATAAACCACATTTTTTAGGTCAGCGCATTGGTGACAGATATATCAAGTAACAGAGCAATCATTCGCATCACTGCAAAGGGGGAACGAATATGACCAAAAAACAGATACTCTCAGCAATAGCTGCGGCGGCAGTGCTGTGCTCGGCAGCAGGCTGCTCCTCCGAAAAAAAGGAAGCAGAAAAGAAACAGGAGATAAAGGAGTTCACGGGCTTCTTCGACGCACAGAACACCAACGTCCTCAAGGAGGATAATGAGATACGTCAGCTCATCGGCGAAAAAACGGGAGCTATCCTCTACGAGACATGGATGGAGGACCAGTCCGATATCGACAGCGTTTTCGGCGATATGATAATGTCGGGAAAGTACCCCGATTTCATCGCGCCCGACGGTCCCAACTGCCAGCGTCTCATCAAGGAGAACGCCTTTATCCCGCTCGATAACTACTGGGACAAGTACCCCAATCTGAAGGAGCTTTACACCGACGCTCAGTGGGATACGCTCCGTGCCGAGGACGGTCATATCTACTTCATACCGCTGTTCTCTGCCGTAAACGAGAAGGTCATGGGCAACGTCCACGACGGCGAGGCGTTCTGGATACAGGTAAGGGTGCTCGAGTGGGCGAACTACCCCGAGCTGAAAACGCTCGACGACTATTTCGACCTCATCGAGGATTTCATCGCAGCCAACCCCGTCGACGAGAACGGCGACCCGTACATAGGCTATGAGATGCAGGTATCAGATGTGCGTATGTTCGCACTGGATAACCCGCCGATGTTCCTCGACGGTCACCCCAACGACGGCTGCTGCTTCGTCGACCCCGATACGCTCGAGGCGAAGGACTACAATCTCCTGCCGACGGCTAAAAAGTGGTTCGAGAAGCTGAACGAGGAATACAAGAAGGGCATTGTCGACCCCGAATGCTTCGTCATGGAGCACGCCGCATATTACGATAAGCTCGAGTCGGGCAGAGTCCTCGGCATGGTCGACCAGCACTGGAATTTCGGCAGCACCGAGCGCAAGCTCTCCGACGAGTGCACCTATATCCCGCTCGGTATCACTATCGACGAGAGCGTGGAGGAGCACTACCGCGACAATCCCGCCTTCAATGCCTCGACGGGCGTAGGCGTCAGCATAAGCTGCTCCGACCCCGAGGGCGCGGTCGAATTCATGAGCAAGCTCATCACCCCCGAGATACAGAATCTCCGCTACTGGGGCATTGAGGGAGTCGACTACTTCGTCGACGAAAACGGCTACTTCGACCAGACCCCCGAGCAGTACGAGAGGTGGAACGATACCTCCTACGGACTCAGCCACAGATGCGAGTACAGCTATATGCCTCACTACGGCGGTATGGCTCCCGACGGCATAAACGCGTACACGGCTTCAAGCCAGCCGAAGATATTCCACGACCACCTTGCTCCCGCCATTCAGAAGTGCTTCGACGCCTACGGCAAGCAGACCTACAACGACTTCCTCAATACTCCGCAGGAGAATCCCGACTGGTACCCCATGTGGTCGTTCGAGAGCTCCGTTACGGACGCGACCGAGTACGGCAAGGTCTCAAAGGCGATAAACAACGTAAAGCGCAAGTATATGCCCATGATGGTAATGAGCGACGATTTCGAGAGCACGTGGGAGGAGTACAACACCGAATACAATGCGGTGAACCCGCAGGTGTACTTCGACGCGCTCACGGACGAGGTGCACAGAAGGTGCGGACTCATCAGCAGTTCGTCCTGACAACGATATACAGACGCGGCTCAGTAGCGATACCGAGCCGCTTTTTTGTGTGGAGGGATATGCCTCTTTGTTTTCGATATGCAACTTTTCTGATAATTTCTGCCATTGTTTTCACTTCATCGAGCTGATATAATGTGAATCAAAGCAACTAAGTTTGACCGTTTATAAACTTAGAAAGAGGTATGATCATGAAGAAAAAGTTTCTCTCGGCACTGACAGCAGGTCTCGTGTGCAATTCGCTCGCGGGCACGTCAGGCTGTCTCCTGTCCGCAAATGCGGCGGCAGCAAACAACACAGCCTTCAACAACACGGGCTCGATGGTGGTCGAGTACCTCGACCGCGGCATCTGCGCCGTCAACACGGGCTCGGGAATGCTCGTGAACTGGCGCTTCCTGCGCACCGACCCCGACGACGCGGTGTTCAGGCTATACCGCGGGAGCGAGCTCGTCTACACCAGCACCGAAAAGGACAATTCCTACTCCAAGGGCGCGACCTGCTTCCTCGACAAGGGCGGCAATTCTTCGTCCGTGTACAAGGTCGAGTGCCTGACCTCGGGCGGCAAGCTCCTCACGAGCGACATCTGCTCGCTGACCTCGAACTCCGCCTATTTCGACATCAAGCTCGACAAGCCCGCGAAGGGCTCCGACGGCGGCACCTACTCCCCTAACGATATAAGCGTAGGCGACGTCGACGGCGACGGCGTGTACGAGCTCTTCGTGAAGTGGGACCCCTCGACCTCGAAGGACAACTCGCAGAAGGGCAAGACCGACAAGGTCTACATCGACTGCTACAAGCTCAACGGACAGAAGCTGTGGCGTATCGACCTCGGCGTCAATATCCGCGCAGGTGCGCACTATACGCAGTTCTACGTTGCCGATTTCGACCTCGACGGCAAGTGCGAGATGACCTGCAAGACCTCCGACGGCACTGTCGACGGCACGGGCAAGGTCATCGGCGACGCCTCGAAGGTCTACCGTGACGGCAACGGACTTATCTACACGGGCAACGAGTTCTACACGCTCTTCGACGGCGCAACGGGCGCGGCGCTCGACACCGTCAGCTACGAGCCCGGACGCGGCGACCCGACAAAATGGGGCAAGTCCTCCGATAAGTACAACCGCGTCGACCGCTTCTGGGGAAGCGTCGCCTACCTCGACGGCGTTCACCCGAGCGTCATCACGGGACGCGGCTACTACGGCAGACTGACCGCGACGGCTTATTCCGTCGAGAACAAGAAGCTGAAAAAGCTCTGGACCTTCGACACGGGTACGAGCTCCTCCACTGCGGGCTATGGCGACGGCAACCACAATTCCATGGTCGCGGACGTCGACAACGACGGCAGGCAGGAGATAATCACGGGCTCGACCTGTATAGACGACGACGGCAAGCTCAAATGGAACACGAATACGGGTCACGGCGACGCTCTGCACGTCGGCGACCTCGACCCCACAAACAAGGGCATTGAGGTGTGGACCTGCCACGAGGACAGCCCCTACGGCGTGTCGCTCATCGACGCCGACACGGGCAAGACTATCTTCCGCAATAACGGCGCAAGCGACACGGGGCGGTGCTGTGCCGACAACGTGTGGGCAGGCAACGCGGGCGCGGAGCTCTGGGGCAACGGCAACGAGGTAAAGGGCGTTGACGGCTCGACCCTCAACTGCCGCAGACCTGCTATCAACTTCCTCTCCTACTGGGATGGCGACCTCGAGCGCGAGATACTCGACGGCTACACCGACTCCCCCGCTACGATATCGAAGCTGACGGGCGAGGCAGGCAAGACCACTATCACGAACCTCCTCGTGACCGACGGCTACTACACCTGCAACACGACGAAGGGCACGCCCTGCCTGTCCGCGGACATCTTCGGCGACTGGCGCGAGGAGCTCATCGTGCGCAAGGCTGACAACAGCGGCATACGCATCTACGCGACCGATTACGATACCGACTACCGCGTACAGTGCCTCATGCACGACCCGCAGTACCGCGCGCAGGTCTCGTCGCAGAACACCGCCTACAACCAGCCGCCGCACACGAGCTTCTTCCTCGGCACGGGCTACGATATGCCCGCGCGTCCGAATTGTACGGTCTTGGGCGGAACAGTTGAGCCCATCGTGTATGACCCGATAAGCGGCAGGCTCGTGGACCTCGACATCATCGACACCGCCTACTACTCCGCATGGTCGACCGACGGCGAGCTCGCGGTCGGAGACACAGTATTCGGCGACAGAACTGCCGAAAAATGCGCAGTATCGGAGCTCCCGACAAAGCTCAGCGGCGCGGAAATAATACTCACTCCCTGCGACGCGAAGGCTTCCTCAGCCGAGCAGGCGAAGCTCACCGCGCGTGAGGATATCACGCTCTACGTCGGCTTCGACGAGAGAGTGACCGCCGCTCCCGACTGGGTAGCGGGCTGGACCAAGGACAGCGCGAAGCTCCGCACCTCGAACGACGTGACCTTCGTCATCTACTCCAAGGAGGTCAAGGCGGGCGAGTCCGTGACTCTCGGCGCAAACGGGCAGTCTGCGGGCTGTATGAACTATATCGTGCTCGCCGCGGAGGGCTCTGCGGCTCCCATAAAGGGCGACGTCAACGCTGACGGGCAGTTCAACGTCTCAGACCTTGTACTGCTGCAAAAATGGCTCTTCGGCGCGCCCGATTCGCAGCTTGCCGACTGGCAGGCGGGCGACCTCTGCGAGGACGGCAGACTCGACGCATTCGACGTCGTTCTCATGAGGCAATACCTTGTAAGCTGATAATGCGCCCACTGCACAGGCGCTTTTCAGGCATAGAAAATGTTCTGTAAGGGGGACATTTCAAAGCGGCTTCTGTCAAATGGCTGCCCTTAGCGAAAAAGTGGGCTACCGTGCCATAAACTAATGGCGCATATTCGGTATCCTGCGAACAGGCTAAAGGGACACCCTTTCGGTTGCTTCCCTTAGCGGAAAAAGCGGGTTACCGTGCTGTAATCTTACGGCACATAATCGGTAGCTTGCGACTCCGCCAGAGGGGGCACCCCTTGGCGTGCTACCCTTAGCGGAAAAGCGGGCTACCGTGCCGTAAACTTACGACTCATATTCGGTAACCTGCGAATCGGCTAAAGGGGCACCCCTTGGGAGCCGCTTTCTTGCTTTTGTCAGGCTTCGCGGGCTGATAAAAGAAATGATTGACTTTCGGTCAGATTTTTGGTATAATATCCTTAACGTTATTTTTTCAGGTGATAATATGAAAAGGATAATTTACAAGGATATCGACAAGCTCCCTGTCGGACGCGCTGCCACAAAGCTCACGCGCGGCTGTCTCGTGCTGGAGGGCGGCGGCTGGAAGGGGCTCTACACGCTCGGCGTGCTGGATTCAATGATGGAAAACGGTATCGAGCTGACCTCTGTCGTAGGTGTGTCTGCGGGAGCGCTGTCCGCCGTCGGGTATGTCTCGGGACAGATAGGCTGGGGCGCACGCATCGACCTCGCCTACCGCCATGACACCAACTACTGCGGCTTCGGCGCGCTCAGGCGCTCGCACGGTATCACGGGCTTCGATTACCTCTACGATGATATATTCAGAGCTCACCCGCTCGACCAGCGCAGGCTCGACGCCTCTCCTCAGCGGCTCGCTGTCTCGGCGACGAATATGCTGACGGGCAGGGTCGAATACTTCGAGAAGGGCAGCTGCGACCTGCTTCTGGCAGTGCGCGCTTCCGCGAGCGTACCCTACGTTTCCATGCCCGTAATGATAAACGGCGTCCCCTACCTCGACGGAGGCTGTGCCGAGAAAATACCGTATCGCTGGGCAGAGCAGAGCCGCGAAAAGAAAACGGTCGTCGTCAAAACGCGCGAGCTCGGCTACCGCCGCAAGACAGGTACATCTCCCGCTGCTTCTCTGATGTACCGCAATTATCCCGAGTTCGTAAAGGCGCTTGCAAGCGTGAACGAAAACTTCAACTCCGACGCAGAGGAGCTCGAGCGGCGCGCAAGGTCGGGGGAGATATTCCTCATCGCGCCCTCCGAGGAGGTGCAGGTCACGCGCTTCGACGGGGATATGGACAAGCTCGGAGCTCTGTACTGGCTCGGCTACAGAGACGCGAACGCTTTAGCTCCCGCGCTCAGGGAGTACCTTGAGATGCCGCGCACTTGCCGCTGACCCGCTGTCCTTGTCGTCAGCATACACACTCGGAGAGCTTTGCGATCAGCTTATATAAAAATGAGACCGCTCGGATAGGCTTCCAAGCGGTCTTTTTTACAAGCATCAGTATCATAATGGAAAAACGCCTGAACCAAATGAGAGCTCAGGCGTTATCTTTTTCAGTGTCGGCGTCGGGTACAAGCTTCTTGTCATGACTGTTTTCGGGGATAAAGACTACTTCTCCGCTGTCAGGACGGACGAAGTACCTCTTACAGTCGAGAATACTTCTCAGGAAGCTGATGAAATTTCGCAGCTTGATACCTACCACCTCGACCCGTGTTGTATTCAAATATTCTTAGGAGGTCATATTCTTTTTTATTTCAGCAACATCGTTCCGACTGCCACATTCGCTCCGTACAAATGAGCGCGGAGTAGATAATGTGCTGAATGGATCCCTTACCTGTTACCATCTGTACAGCTCCTTTCCTGTGGTATGTCTATATTATAACCCGAGAAGAGCGATTTGTCCAATGCAAATAACCGATAGCGGGCAATAGGACTTGCAGATAGCTAAAATACACAAAGTATATTGACAAACTATGTTTTAGCCTTTATAATATATTCACAAGAAGCTGAAATGCTTTTTGCTGTCATTCTAACTGAGGTGATATTAATGAAGGAAAACATTCGCAGGGCAATATACGATAAATACATAGAGCCGACAAAGAAGGAGCGTCCCGACTTCATCGGCGTGGAAATTGAAATGCCTGTCGTTGACCTCGGCGGCAGGGCGGTCGACGAGGCTGTTTCTATCGCTGCCGCAGAACGGTTTGCGGAGCATTTCGGCTTCACTGCCGAGGGACACGATTCCGACGGCAACATCACATCGGTAAAGGACAGCAGAACGGGTGACATACTCTCATTCGACTGCTGCTACTCCAACCTTGAGCTGTCGTTCGGCAAGGCAGCGGGACTCTTTGAGGTCAGAGAGCGCTTTGAAAAATACATCCGCTTTATAAATTCCGAATTTGCCAGGAGCAGCTATACCCTCACAGGCATGGGCATAAATCCGAACGCTGATATCAACCGCAACCGTCCCATTCAGAACGAGCGTTACCGTATGCTCTATCACTATCTGCACTCGTATACGAAGCACAAAAACGAAGTAGCTATGCGCTTCCATGAGCGCCCTGACTTCGGCACATTCACGAGTGCTTCACAGGTACAACTCGACGTAGACTACAACGAAATAACGGACGTGATAAACGTCTTCGGTCTGCTTGAACCGTACAAGGCTCTGCTCTTTGCGAACTCCTACCTGAAGGACTACCCCGAATTCCTCTGCGTGAGGAATATGCTGTGGGAGCGCAGTATGCAGGGCTACAACCCTCACAATGTCGGTATGTTCGCCAAGCCTGTATCAAACGTTGACGAGCTCGTCGACTACATAGGCACGCAGTCTATCTACTGCACGATGCGCGACGGCAGATACGTCGATTTCACGCCCGTGCCCGTCGACGAATACTTCTCGCGCAGCACGATAACAGGCGAATACTTCGACGGCGAACAATACCGCAGTATCACCTTCGCTCCCGAAGAAAAGGACCTCGACCACCTCAGGACATTCAAATTCGAGGACCTTACGTTCAGAGGAACTATCGAGTATCGCAGCTCGTGCTGTCAGCCGCTGTCTGAGGCTATGACCGTTGCGGCATTCCATACGGGGCTCAAGGAGACGCTCCCCGAGCTGAAGGAGCTCATTGAAAATGACAGAGTGATATATTCTCACGGCTTCTCGGCGGCGGAGCTTCAGGAGCTCCTCTCAAAGCGCAGTCTTCCCGCGTTCATCGACGAAACTGCCGTTGAAAGACAGCTGATAAATATTCTTGACCTTTCCGCTCTCGGACTCAAAAAGCGCGGACTGGGCGAGGAAGTCCTTCTGTCGCCTCTTTATGAACGTGCCGAAAGGCATACCAACCCCGCACGCACCATGCTTGACGGACTTGAAGGCGGTACCGATATCAGAGATTACATCGAGCAGTATGCCGCAATATAGCGTGAGCAAAAAAGCTCCCCGAATAAAGGGTGTCCCTTTATTCGGGGAGCTTATTCTTGTTCCGTAAGAAGCTTTCGTATCACTCTTCGGCAAAATCCGTATCCATAGCGGTCCGGAGCTGATAATCGGGAAATGCATTCTGTACGTCGGCGATGACTTCGTTATAGACTGCTTTGCGGTCCTTGGCGTCGAAGCTGATAACAATGTCAAAACGGAGCGTTTTCTTATCCTTCACCATATAGAAGCCGTGCATCTGCCGCACATATTCGTGCGAGAAAACGATATCGTGCACCTTCTTGCGCACCTCGATACACTCTTTATCCTTCGTATTCTCGGAGTACACCCCGACGGCAGTCAGTATCACATTGTGCTTTGCATATACGGCAGTCTGGATATCGCGTATCAGCTGGTCGAGCTTGTCCGCCGAGTGTGTATCGGGGACCTCGATGTGTATGGAGCCGTTCCACGCATCGGGACCGTAATTATTCAGCACGAGGTCATATGCTCCGTGAACATCGGGGAAGCTTGTCACTGTCTGCTTGATATTCTTGGCGAGCTCGGGATCGTTCTGCTCGCCGAGTATCTGAGATATTGTCTCTTTCAGCATTTCAAAGCCCGATTTGATGATCACGACAGAAATGACAGCACCGAGCCACGCTTCGAGCGAGAGACCGAAGATCATAAATATTATCGCCGCAACAAGGGTCGAAGCGGAAATTATCGAATCGAGCGTTGCGTCCTCGCCCGAGTTGATAAGGGAGTTTGAATTCACCTTAACACCTACGCTCTTGACATAGCGTCCGAGGATTATCTTTACAACGACCGCGACTCCCACAATGATAAGAGAAACCGTCGTATATTCGGGTGTTTCGGGGTGGATCATCTTTTTGACGGACTCCACGAATGATGTGATGCCCGCATACAGGACTATCACGGAGATGACCATCGCACTCAGGTACTCGATACGTCCATATCCGAAGGGGTGCTTTTTATCGGGCTCTTTACCTGCGAGCTTGGTGCCGATAATGGTGATAAGGGAGCTGCCCGCGTCGGAGATATTATTGACAGCATCGAGGACGATGGCGATGGAGTTCGTCATTATTCCGATGACAGCCTTGAACGCCGCAAGAAAGGCGTTTGCAACGATACCGACAATGCTTGTTCTGATTATCTTTTTCTCACGCGAGAGTTCTGATGTTTCCAAATTTGTGCTCATTAATTTCATTCTCCTTTTTTGATGTTACCGCTTTCCCCTGATATCGCTCATGTACTTGTTCTGCGAGGCGCAGACACTGCAAGCAGTCGGAGCTTCCGAAAAGCGGCTTACCTTTTAAATCAAGTCATGTGGCAGTCAAAACGCACACGCAAGCTCAGTCAGTTCCGCAGTATCTCAAAATGATTCTTCCTGCACCTGATAAGCCCGTCCCGCTGCATTTCGCTCAGCTCATTTGACAGCACCGAACGCTCCACATTGAGGTAGTCCGCAAGCTGCTGACGGTCGAAGGGAATGTCGAATTCGCGGCTCTGCTTCTGCACCGAGACCGTGTTCAGATACGCCATGATACGCCCGCGCACCTGCCTCGGAGCAGTATGGAAGCTCCTGCTTGAAAGGTGGAGATTCTTTCGGGCGGTTATCGTCAGAAGATTGCCGAGGAGACGTGACTTCACGCCCTCGCCGAGCTTGTGCAGCCCCTTCATATCGAGGAATACTATGCGGCAGTCCTCGTTGGCGCAGACGTCCACGAGCAGCGGCTCGTCGGGGAGTACGGCATAGGTCTCGGCGAAAAACTGTCCCCTCCCGACGAGGTTGAGAATGGTTCGGTTGCCCCACATATCGTTGCTCTCGACGGTGACGCTGCCGTCGGTGACAAAGCCCATTCTGCCTGTGATATCGCCTGCGGAGAGTATCAGCTCTCCTTTTTTGTACCGCTTCTCACGGGCAGCGAGCTGCTGAGTAAGCTCCGATACCTCGCTCTCCGAAAAGCCACGGAAGAGTGCGGAGCTGCATAAAACAGAAATATCCATGTTCCCTCCGAAAATGTTGTAATTACAACATACTTTCTCCTTTGATTATACTATAATTGACTCATAAAGTCAAGGAGGTACGGCTATGATACGTAAAATTATTGAGATAAACGAGGAAAAATGCAACGGCTGCGGACTTTGCGCCAAGGCGTGCCATGAGGGAGCTATCGCCATTGTGAACGGCAAGGCAAAGCTCATGCGTGACGATTTCTGCGACGGCTTCGGGGATTGCCTCCCTGCCTGTCCGATGGACGCTATCCGCTTCACCGAGCGTGAAGCGGCAGCTTACGACGAAAAAGCAGTGCAGGAGCATAAGCAGGCGAAGTCCGCTTGCACTGCCTTCGCCTGTCCGAGCGCAGCCCTACAGAGCTTCATTCCCAAAGAGGACGACAGCAGTGTCCGCGTGCCGAGCTGCCTGAGACAGTTCCCCGTGCAGATAAAGCTGCTGCTAACAAACGCTCCCTACTTCAGCGGCGCAGAGCTGCTCATCGCGGCGGACTGCACTGCTTACGCCTACGGCAATTTCCATCACGATTTTATCCGCGGCAGGATAACTCTCATCGGCTGTCCGAAGCTGGACGATGCGGACTACGCCGAGAAGCTGACGGAGATATTCCGCAATAGCGACATCAGGAGCATTACGCTCACGCGTATGACAGTGCCCTGCTGCGGCGGACTGGAATACGCGGTGAAGCGCGCGATAGAGGCAAGCGGCAAGGATATCCCGCTTGAGGTCGCGGTCATCTCGCCCGACGGAAGCATCGCTGAAATACGCAGGTAAGAGCCGCAGAGAAAAGCTCGCAGCGTATCCTCGGAAAGGCAAAAAACTCGGGAACAGCGCAGTATCGCTGTTCCCGATATTTTTTATTCGTCGAGTGCACTCAGGTCAAAGGTAGTGTCTATTGTAGGCTGAGGCTCCGCTATGCGCGCCTTTATATATGCGGCGTCCTCGGGGAGCTCCGCCTCCTCGCCGAGGATAAGCTCCTCGACGGTGAATTCCGTATAGGTCGGACCCTCGGTCATCTTAGCCCTGAGAATGTAGCCCGTCTCGTTGCCGACGGTGAGGGTGAGCTGCCTGTCGGGACCGTCATCAAACACCGTCCGCTCTGCCTCCTCGGGAATGTCGATCCTCGGCTCGGAGCCGTACACCTCGCCTGTACCGTTGTAGGTCATCGTCACGTCGGTGCATTCCCTGACGAGATAGACTGTATCGGCAGTTATGTCCTGCACGTCGAAGTGGTCGATGTAGTACATTATCAGGTAATCGGGTGTGAGGGAGTGGAATATATTCGGGTCGTCGAGCACGAAGCTGTCGCGCGGCAATGCCTCGTACAGTGCGGACCCTCCCGCTCGGTGCTGTTATACACGCAGACATACAGGTCCTTCAGCATATACATCGGAGCTTAGTGAAGAATAGTCATTGACTAAACTCACCTAATATGCTAAAATAAAAATATAATTGATATGAGCGGGATGATAATGTGGAAGAAAATTACATTTACAGCGGCACAAAAAAGCTGCGCTGCGGCTATACTACAGGTTCTTGCGCAGCTGCCGCGGCAAAGGCTGCCGCTGAGGCTCTCCTCACTCAGCGCCGCGTCAGTGATACGGAGATACTCACGCCCAAGGGCATAAGACTGCCGCTTACAGTTCACCGCTGTGAGCTGTGCGGCGAAAAGGCACTGTGCTCGGTGATCAAGGACAGCGGCGATGACCCCGACATCACCAACGGTATCGAGGTCTGCGCGGAGGTATCATTTGCAGAAAGCGGCATTGAGATAGCAGGCGGAAAGGGAGTCGGGACCGTCACAAAGGCGGGGCTCAACCAGCCCGTAGGAGCTGCCGCTATCAACTCAGTCCCCCGCCGAATGATAGCTGACGCACTTTGCGAAGTCGCTGAAATGAACGAATATCGCGGCGGATTCAAGGTAGTCATCTCCGTCCCCGAGGGCGAAGAGCTCGCGAAAAAGACGTTCAATCCGCGGATAGGCATAGTCGGGGGCATATCTGTGATCGGTACGACGGGTATCGTCGAGCCGATGAGCAGCTCCGCCCTTATCGAGACCATTCGCACCGAGGCGAATATCCGACGCGGGGAGGGGCGAAAAACGCTGCTGCTCACCGTCGGGAACTACAGCGAAAAATTTCTCGCCGAGAACCGTCCCGAACTCAGCGAGCAGTGCGTTATGTGCAGCAACTACATCGGAGACGCTATCGACATCGGCATAACTCTCGGGTTCAAGAATATCCTGATATACGGTCATATCGGCAAAATGGTCAAGCTTGGTTCGGGAATTATGAACACCCACTCCTCTTACGCTGACGGGCGAATGGAAACGCTTATTGCCTGCGGTGTACTTGCGGGAGTTGACGGCTCGCTGCTCCGAAGTCTCATTGAGTGTGCAACGGCTGACGCTGCGCTCGATATACTGTACGAAAACGGCGCCGCGGAAAAGGTGCTGGACGTGCTCACCGAGCGCATTCACAGCTACCTGCAAGCCCGTGCAAAGGGCAGCGCACAGGTCGGAGCGGTCGTCTTCTCCTACAAAAATGATATGCTGCTCAGGACGGAATACGCTGACGAAATACTGAAAATGACATTGGAGGGTTGATATGGTCCATTTTGTTGGTGCGGGAAGCGGCGCGGCTGACCTCATAACGCTGCGGGGAAAAGCACTTCTCGAAGCCGCTGACGTGGTGATATATGCGGGCTCGCTCGTAAATCCCGAGCTGCTTAAATATGCGCGCGCCTGCTGCGAGGTACATAACAGTGCGCTGATGACGCTCGATGAGGTCATAGATGTTATGGAAAAGGCTGAGAAAAACGCTCGTACAACGGTCCGCCTGCACACGGGCGACCCGTCCGTATACGGTGCGATCCGCGAGCAGATGGACAGGCTCGACGCTCTCGGTATCTCCTACGACGTATGCCCGGGAGTGAGCTCCTTCTGCGGAGCTGCCGCTGCTCTGAAAGCCGAATATACGCTCCCCGACGTGTCGCAGACCGTTATTCTCACGCGAATGGCGGGGCGTACTCCCGTCCCCGAGCGTGAGAGCATAGAGAGCCTTGCCGCTCACAATGCTACAATGGTGATATTCCTCAGCACGGGTATGCTCGAAGAACTCTCACAGCGGCTGATAAACGGAGGCTACAGTCCCGACACTCCCGCGGCGATAGTCTATAAGGCAACGTGGGAGGACGAAAAGGTCTGCCGCTGTACTGTTTCAACGCTCGCTCAGACCGCAGCAGACAACGGCATAACGAAGACCGCACTGATAACCGTCGGACACTTTCTCGGCGGCGTCGGCTCACTCTCAAAGCTCTATTCTGCGGACTTCGAGACCGAGTTCAGAAAGGCGAAGGAACAATGAAAGCGGCTATTATCTCACTGACCGAACAGGGGCGACGGCTCTCGTTCAAGATCGCTGCAAACGCGAAGTTCATCAGCTCCGAGCGCTTCTGCTTCCACAGCCATTCCGATATCGCGGCAGGCAGCTTCGATAGCCTGAGCTTTCTTGTTTCCGACATTTTCAACGAGTTCGACGCGCTCATCTTCATATGCGCCTGCGGGATAGCTGTGAGGTCTGTCGCACCGCTGCTGAGGTCGAAGACGAGCGACCCTGCCGTCGTCGTTATTGACGACTGCGGAAGGTTCGTTATCCCCGTGCTTTCGGGACATATCGGCGGTGCAAACGCCCTCGCGGAAAAGCTCGCGGAGCTCATCGGCGCGCAGGCTGTCATCACGACCGCGACCGACGTCGGCGGACACTTTTCGCCCGACAGCTTTGCGGCTGCAAACGGGCTCATTATTACCGATATGGAGGCGTCAAAGGCAGTCGCCTCCGCTGTCCTTGACTGCGAGAGGATCGGGTTTTTCAGCGCGTATGAATACGTGAATATGCCCGACGAGCTCACGGGAAGTCTCGAATGTCAGACAGGCATCTGCGTCGTAAACAGCGATTTCAAGCCGTTTCCCGTCACGCTGAGGCTCGTGCCGAAAAATATCGTTCTCGGTATCGGCTGCAAACGCGGTACGGACTGCGATACCATAGAGAAAGCAGTCCTCGCTGCTCTGAAAGCGGCTGATATCGCCATCGAGCGGGTGTGCGCAGCTGCCACAATAGACATCAAATCGAACGAGCAGGGCTTGCTCGGATTCTGCAAAAAATACGGCTTCGAGCTGCACACGTACACTGCGTCCGAGCTCGCGGAGACTGAGGGAGATTTCAGCGCGTCGGACTTCGTGCAAAGTGTCACGGGAGTCGATAACGTGTGCGAGAGAAGCGCCGTGAAATGCAGCGGCGGAAAGCTCGTTCTGCGCAAAACAGCAGCGGACGGAGTGACCGTCGCTGCCGCGGAAAAGCCTCTCATACTCGACTTTGGAAAGAAGGTGCTGTAATGCTCTGCGTTGTGGGTATCGGTGCGGGAAACCGCGAAGGTATGACGTTTGCCGCTCATCAGGCTATCGAACGCAGTGAGCTGATAGTCGGCTACACCAAATACGTCGAGCTCGTGAGGGAGCTTTTTCCCGATAAGCAGTTCGCCTCGACGGGAATGAGGCAGGAGCGCGAGCGCGTGGAATTTGCGCTCCGCGAGGCTGCCGACAAAACGGTCGCACTCGTTTGCAGCGGCGACCCGCAGCTCTACGGCATGGCGGGGCTCGCATATGAGCTGAGCGAGGGCTTCCCCGATGTCGGGATAGAAGTCGTGTCGGGAGTCACCGCGGCATTCAGCGGCGGAGCTGTGCTTGGTTCACCGCTGACTCACGATTTCGCGGTGATAAGCCTTTCCGACCTCCTCACACCTGCGGAAAAAATACGCAGACGCCTCGAATGTGCAGCGGAGTGCGATATGGTGATAGTCCTCTATAATCCGTCCTCGAAAAGCCGTGCGGACTATCTTCAAAAGGCATGTGACATCGTGCTGAAACACCGCTCGGGAGCGACGGTCTGCGGCTATGTCAGGAACATAGGACGTGACGGTCAGGAGAGCCGTGTGCTCACGCTTTCGGAGCTTCGTGATACGGCGGTGGATATGTTCACGACGGTTTATATCGGCAATTCCGAGACAAAGGTAATTGACGGAAAAATGGTCACTCCGAGGGGATACCGCAATGTTTAGACTGCTCATATTCGGCGGGACTACCGAGGGGCGCGAGCTGGCGGAATACTGCGCTGAAAATGGCATAAATGCGGACGTTTCGGTGGCTACCGACTACGGTGCCGCGCTGCTTCCGAATAAAGTCAATGTTCTCTGCGGACGCCTTGACGCCGAGCAGATGACGGAGCTTATCCGCAGCGGATATGCGGCAGTTGTCGATGCTACTCACCCGTATGCTGCCGAGGCGACTGCAAACATCCGATGCGCCTGCACTGCGGCGGGAGCTCATTACCTTCGGCTGCTGCGGAAAACGTCGGCAGTCTGCGGAAAACAAGTTCACGATATGGACGAGCTGACAGAGCTGCTAAACGGAACAGAGGGAGCTATCCTCAGCACTCTCGGGAGCAAATCGCTTGCGAAGCTCACAAAGGTGCAGGATCATCGGCAGCGTATCTGGGTGAGAGTCCTGCCGTCCGAGGAAATACTTGAGCAGTGCCGCGAGCTTGGCTACGACGAGGCAAAAGTGATAATGGCAAAGGGTCCGTTCAGCACGGCTGAGAATGTCGAGCACCTGCGGAAAAGCGGCGCAGGAATACTGCTCACAAAGGAGAGCGGAGCAACAGGCGGATATCCCGAAAAAGCCGAAGCTGCGCGGTTATGCGGTGCTGAATTAGTCACTCTGACGCATCCGACAGAGCAGGGATACAGCTTTGACGAAATAATCTATATCATTGAAAAGGAACTGAAAAAATGAAGGTCTATATAGTCGGAACAGGTATGGACGGCTCTGAAACTCTCACAAAAGCGGCTGAAAAAGCCATTTCGGAAGCGGCTCTGCTCATTGGCGCAGAGCGCGTAGTGAAGCCTTTTATGCAGCTTGGCAAGGAGCTGTTCGTCAGCTATAAGCCGTCTGAAATTGCAGAAAAGCTCGGCAGTGCCGAATGTGATACAGCGGCGGTACTTATGTCGGGAGACTGCGGATTTTTCAGCGGAACAAGGAAACTCCTGCCGCTGCTCGAAGCTCACGATGTCACGGTAATTTCGGGCATTTCGTCAGCGGCTTACTTCTGCGGAAAGCTCGGTATTTCGTACGAAAATATGAAGTTCATCACGCTTCACGGCAGACCTTCCAGTGCAGCGCTGAACGTGAAAATGAACGAGCACTGTTTCTTCCTGCTGGGCGGAGAAATGAACGCTGCCGACGTTTGCAGGCGGCTGTGCGAGTACGGGCTTGGCAGCGTAAATGTGCACATCGGGACCGACCTCGGCTACGAGACCGAGCAGATCATTGTCGGAAAAGCATGCGAACTTACTGACGTTCAGACAGGCGGGCTGTCTGTGATGATAACCGAAAACCGCGAGCATCTGCGCCATATCCCGACAGCGATCAGTGACGAAAAATTCACGCGCGGCGAGATACCCATGACCAAGTCAGAAGTGCGCTGTATAGCCCTTTCAAGGCTGGATATCGGTGCCGATTCCGTTGTGTGGGACATCGGCTGCGGGACGGGTTCGGTCTCGGTCGAAGCCGCCTGCCGCTGCCCCGACGGGAAGGTGTACGCCTTTGACAAGAAGTCAGAAGCAGTCACTCTGACCGATGAAAACGCCCGAAAGTTCAGCTGTGACAACATTGAAGCCATACAGGGAGTTTGCCCCGAAATACTGGCGGATATGCCTGTGCCCGACAAGGTATTCATCGGCGGCAGCTCGGGAAAAATGGACGGCATTTTTGAAGCCGTACGAGCAAAGAATCCGAGTGCGGATATTGTCGTGACGGCGGTTTCGCTTGAAACGCTGAATGAAGCCGTCAGCTGTTTTTCACGCTTCGGAACAGAGGCGGAAGTCGTGCAGATAGCCGTCACACGCACAGGAAAGCTCGGCACACACACGATGTTACAGGCACAGAATCCCGTGTTCATCATCAGCGGGAGACTACAATGAGAAGAATTATTATCGGCGGCACGAAAAGCGGCTGCGGCAAGACGACCGTTACCTGTGCCGTGCTTGCGGCTCTGAAAAAGCGGGGGATAAATGTTTCGGCATTCAAGTGCGGACCCGATTACATTGACCCGATGTTCCACAGGAAGGTCATCGGTGTCAGCTCCCACAATCTTGACAGCTTTTTCTGCGAGAGGGACACGCTCCTTGCGCTGCTTGACGAGCACGGCAGGAACAGCGATATATCTGTGATCGAGGGCGTTATGGGATTCTATGACGGCAGCTGCGGCAGCGCTCATTCGCTCTCCGAAATAACGGAAACTCCCGCAATTATCGTCATCGACTGCAAGGGTATGAGCGATTCGATCGGCGCAGTTATGAGCGGCTTTCTCAATTACCGTCAGAACCGCATTGCAGGCTTTATTTTCGACCGTTTGCCTGAAAAACTGATACCGCTTGCAGAAGAGCTGTGCCGTGAGCTTGGCACGGAGTATTTCGGCTGCCTGCCGAAGAGTGACGTGACCATTGAGAGCCGCCACCTCGGACTTGTTACTGCTGACGAGATCGGCGATATACAGGCTAAACTCACACGTCTCGGCGAGCTTGCAGAGCAGTACATTGACATTGACAAGCTCCTCGAAACGGAGAGCTCTCCCCTGCCGAGCTACAGAGCTCCAAGCATTGTGAAGCTCCCGAATGCGCCTGTTATAGCCGTTTCGCGCGACAGTGCATTCTGCTTTATGTACGGCGAAAACGTTGAGCTGCTCGAAAAAATGGGCTGCAAGATCGAATATTTTTCACCGCTCACAGACTGCGCAGTCCCACGTGCTGACGGGCTTATCCTCTGCGGCGGCTACCCCGAGCTTTACGCCTCCGAACTGGCTGAAAACCGCGCAATGCTGGCAAGCGTGAAAAGCTGCATCGACGCGGGTATGCCGACGATCGCAGAGTGCGGCGGATTCATGTATCTCCACGATGAACTTACGGACAAGAACGGCAAGTCATACCCTATGGCAGGCGTCATAAACGGCAGGACATTCCCGACTGGCAGATTGCAGAGATTTGGCTATATCACGCTGAATGCGAAGCGTGACACTATACTTTGCGGACAGGGCGGAGCTGTCAGGGCGCACGAGTTTCACTACTGGGACAGCACAAGCTGCGGCAGCGGTCTCACTGCCGAAAAAAACGACGGCAGAACGTGGGATTGCTGCCACATCAGCGAGCATTTCTATGCAGGCTTTCCGCACATTTATTTCTATTCTGATATTGCAGCTGCGGAGAGATTTGTGAAGAAATGCATTGAATACGGAGAGAAAAATGGACAGGATAAAACGTATCACCTCGGCGGATAGATCGGCATATATCGCCGCGAAACAGCGCTGGGACAGCATTGCAAAGCCGCTCGGCAGCTTCGGTCTGCTCGAAGAGATGGTGCAGAAGATAGCAGCGGTCCACGGCACTGCCGATGTGGATATTTCCGCCCGAACGGCAGTCATTATGTGCGGAGACCACGGCGTTGTCAGCGAGGGAGTTACCCAGTGCGGACAGGAGGTCACTGCCGAGTGCGCCAAAGCAATAGCGGAGGGACGGTCAAATGTCAACGCCTTAGCAAGCGCCTATAATGTTCGGGTAATGGCGGTCGATGTCGGTATTGCTCAGGACGTTGAATGTGACAGGCTCATACGGCGGAAAACAGTCCGCGGAACACGCAATATCGCCGTCGAAGGTGCAATGACGGCGGCTGAAACAGAAGCCGCGATAGTGGCAGGGCTTGACACTGCAGGTGAACTTGCCTCAAGCGGCACAAAGCTCATAATTACGGGTGAAATGGGCATTGGGAATACCACGCCTGCCGCCGCGATCGCCTCGGTCCTGCTCGAACTTCCGCCCGAAAAAGTCACAGGCAGAGGCGCAGGTCTTTCGTCTGCGGGACTGCAAAAAAAGGTCGCAATTGTGAAGCGTGCGATCGAAGTAAACCTCCCCTCTCGCGACAAGCCGCTTGAGCTTCTGCAAAAACTCGGCGGGGCTGAGATAGCCGCTATGACGGGACTTTTTCTCGGCGGAACTTATTACCGAGTGCCCGTCGTCATTGACGGCGTTATATCGGCAGCTGCGGCGGCTATCGCGTGTGCGTTGCAGCCAATATGCTGTGAGTATATGCTTGCAAGCCACTGCTCGGGCGAGCCTGCCGGCGAGGGACTTCTTGCGTACTGCGGACTGACTGCTCCGATTAATGCAGGTCTGAGGCTTGGCGAAGGCACAGGCGGCGTTCTGCTTGTGCCGCTGCTTGACGGAGCGCTGGCACTGTACAGGGATTCTCACAGATTTGACGAAACGAATATAGAAAGGTATGTGGAACTGAAATGACAACGCTCATCACAGGCGGTTCAAAGTGCGGTAAATCGAGCTATGCCGAGAAGCTGCTCGGTGATTTCGTGGGCAGAAAAATATATATCGCAACTATGCAGCCTTTCGGCGAGGACGCCCTTGAAGCGATAGAACGCCACCGAAAAATGCGCGAAGGCAAGGGCTTCGAGACTGTCGAGAAATACACCGATATCCACGAAATATCGCTGCATAGCGGCTGTGCAGTCCTGCTTGAGTGCGTTGGCAATCTGTGCGCAAACGAGATGTTTGCAGGCGGAAAAATAACCGACCCGACCGACAGGATAGTCCGCGGTATAAAGCGGCTTGCACGCAGCGTTTCCGAGCTTGTGATAGTCACAAATCAGGTCGGCAGCGACGGCATTACATACCCCGACGGAACTGCCGAATACATTTGCTCGCTCGGCAAAATCAATCGAAATATAGCCGAATTCGCCGACAATGTTATCGAGT
>JAUMVH010000179.1 GCA_030530245.1 Ruminococcus sp. | reverse complement strand
GAACGGGTGCAGGAGCTTGAGCATTCCCTGCATTGCCCACACGAGCACCGCCTGTGCCTTAGCCTTGGTCTCGCCGCCTGCCTGTATTCTCGGCTTTGTGAGCTCGATGTACCAGTCGCAGTAAACGTCCCATATGAAGTCGTATATCTTCTGTGAAGCGACGCCGAGCTCGTACTTGTCGAGGTTCTCATTGACCTCCTTGGCGAGCTGATTGAACTTGTTGACGAGCCACTTGTCCTCAAGCTCGAGCTCAGCGGGAAGTCCCGTGAACTCAAAGTCCTCGGGCAGGTTCATCATGATGAAGCGTGAGGCGTTCCAGAGCTTGTTCGCGAAGTTACGCGCCGCCTTGACCTTTTCGTCGATGTAGCGCATATCGTTTCCGGGCGAGTTGCCTGTCGCGAGCATAAAGCGGAGAGCGTCCGCGCCGTACTCGTTGATGACCTCGAGCGGGTCGATGCCGTTGCCGAGTGACTTGGACATCTTGCGTCCCTGAGCGTCGCGGACGAGTCCGTGGATAAGTACCGTATCGAACGGCACCTTGCCCATATTTTCAAGTCCGCTGAACATCATTCTGATAACCCAGAAGAAGATGATGTCGTAGCCTGTTACGAGGGTGTTCGTGGGGTAGAAGTAGTCGAGGTCGGCGGTCTTTTCGGGCCAGCCGAGTGTCGAGAACGGCCACAACGCCGAGCTGAACCATGTATCGAGGGTATCGGGGTCCTGACGCATGGGCTTGCCGCACTTCGGGCAGACTGCGCTGTCCTCCTTGGTTACGACCATTTCGCCGCACTCGTCGCAGTAGAACGCGGGTATCTGATGTCCCCACCAGATCTGACGGGAGATGCACCAGTCACGGATATTGTCGAGCCAGTGGAAGTAAATCTTGTCGAAGCGCTCGGGCACGAACTTGGTATCGCCGTTCTTTACGGCGTCGATAGCGGGGCCTGCGAGGGGCTTCATCTTTACGAACCACTGAGTCGATACCTTGGGCTCGACTGTTGTTCCGCAGCGGTAGCAGGTGCCGACATTATGGCTGTACTCCTCTATCTTCACGAGCGCACCCTCAGCCTCGAGGTCCTCAACGATCTTCTTGCGGGCTTCGTATCTGTCCATGCCTGCGTAAGCGGGATAGTCGTCAACGATAGTCGCGTCGTCGTTCATAACGTTTATCACGGGGAGGTTGTGGCGCAGACCTACCTCGAAGTCGTTCGGGTCGTGCGCGGGAGTTATCTTAACTACGCCCGTACCGAAGTCCATCTCAACGTAGTCGTCGGCTACGATGGGTATCTCGCGGTGAACGAGCGGGAGGATAACGGTCTTGCCTACGAGGTCCTTGTAGCGCTCGTCCGCGGGATTAACGGCTACTGCCGTATCGCCGAGGAGCGTCTCGGGACGCGTTGTTGCGAGCTCGAGGTAGCCGTCAGTGTCCTTTATCTTGTAGCGCAGGTGCCAGAAATGACCTGCCTGATCCTCGTATGTGACCTCGGCGTCGGAAAGCGAGGTCTTGCACTTGGGGCACCAGTTGATGATGCGCTCGCCGCGGTAGATAAGTCCCTTTTCGTAGTACTTTACGAAAACCTCCTTTACCGCCTTCGAGCAGCCCTCGTCCATGGTGAAGCGCTCGCGTGACCAGTCGCACGAGGAGCCGAGCTTCTTGAGCTGCTCAACGATACGTCCGCCGTACTGACGCTTCCACTCCCATGCACGCTCCATGAAGCCGTCACGTCCGAGGTCCTCCTTGGTGACGCCCTCCTTGCGCATAGCCTCGACTATCTTAGCCTCGGTAGCTATCGCGGCGTGGTCGGTTCCGGGGAGCCACAGCGCACTGTAGCCGCTCATTCTCTTCCAGCGGATAAGTATGTCCTGAAGGGTCTCGTCGAGAGCGTGACCCATGTGGAGCTGTCCCGTTATGTTCGGAGGCGGGATAACGATAGTGTAGGGCGTCTTCTTGGGGTCGACCTCCGCGCGGAAGCAGCCCTTGTCGTTCCACGCTGCGTAGATACGGTCCTCAAAGTCCTTGGGGTCGTAGGTCTTAGCAAGTTCCTTTGCCATTATGATTTCTCCTTTTCGGTAATTTTGTCGGTCCGTGCAAAATAAAATCGCCCCGAACCTTTTACGGTTCAGGGCGAACGATTGTCCGTGTTACCACCTGAATTCGGATATCGCTATCCGCACTCTGCGAGGTCTTGAAACCTCCTCCCCTGTAACGTGAGGACACGCCGCCGACTACTTGCTCGCGCGTTCGCCTGCAGGACTCGGAAGCTACTTCGCCGCGCCTCTCATACCGCCTTGCACCAAGCGGCGGCTCTCTGAGAATCAAGGAAGCGGGTACTCCTCTTCGTCATCGTCTTTAAGATATGCTTCTATTATACACGGAGATACGGCATTTGTCAAGTCTTTTTTGAGCAGTCAGTCAGCAAATGCCACGGGCTGACTGCTCCTATCAAATATTGCGGACTGTGCCGTTTTTCTATTGACAAAAATAGTCTTTTACTTTATAATAAATGTATGCAATATCCGACATATTTATATAGTTTGGCAGGACACTGTACCATAAGTTTTATTGAATACTGACAAATAGCGGCGCCCTCACGCCGCTGCAAAGGAGTTTATTATGAAGGTTTCCGACGGATTCTGGCTCAACAAGCCCGGCTACAACGTGAATTACGCAACACAGATGTATACTGTCGAGGCGGACGACACCTCTGTGACCGTCTACGCGACAAATCAGTGGATAGCAAACCGCGGCATGACCCTCGGCGGTCCTATGCTGACGGTGCGCTTCACCTCCACCCTCGAAAACAGCATAAAGGTAACTATCGAGCACTTCAAGGGTGCTCTCCGCAAGGCTCCGTCGTTCGAGCTTTACGAGGACAGCGACTTCAAGCCCGTAGTCCGCTCGCTCGGAGAGGACGGATACGAGCTCATATCAGGCAGGACAAGCGTTAAGATAGGTCCGCAGGGCTCGGGCTGGAGCATCTCCTACTTCTACGACGGCAGACTCCTCACCAAGGAGGGCTGGCGCTCGACGTCGCTCATCGAGGAGGACGAGTGGCTCCGCAGCAATAAGAACGCCGCCGAGTCGGGCGCGCGCTTCTTCGCAAGGTCTGACAACGGTGAAAGCACGTATATACGCGAAATGCTCGGGCTGAGCGTCGGCGAGTACATATACGGCTTCGGCGAGAAGTTCTCGACCTTCGTCAAGAACGGTCAGACCGTCGACGTGTGGAACAACGACGGCGGCACCTGCTCCGAACAGAGCTACAAGTCGATACCGTTCTACGTTTCGTCGAGAGGCTACGGCGTCTTCGTCAACCACCCCGAATGCGTCAACTTCGAGGTAGCGAGCGAGACCGTCTCCAAGGTCGCTTTCTCGGTACAGGGTCAGCGAATGGAGTATTTCATCTTCGGCGGCGAGACGGTCGCGGACGTTCTCTCCCGATATACCGACCTCACGGGCAAGCCTGCGCTCCCGCCCGCATATACATTCGGACTGTGGCTCTCGACATCGTTCACCACGAGCTACGACGAGGAGACAGTTAACTCCTTCATCGACGAGATGGAGCGCCGCGATATCCCCCTCGAAGTCTTCCACTTCGACTGCTTCTGGATGAAGGAGTACCAGTGGACAGGCTTTGAATGGGACAAGGATATGTTCCCCGACCCGAAGGGTATGCTCGCGCGTCTCAAGGCAAAGGGGCTGAAGATATGCGTGTGGATAAACCCGTACGTCAGCCAGCTCGCACCCGTCTTCGACGAATGCATGGAGAAGGGCTACTTCATCAGGAATAAGGACGGCTCCGTCTTCCAGTGCGATATGTGGCAGCCCGGGCTCGCCATCATCGACTTCACCAACCCCGAGGCGTGCAGCTGGTTCGCCTCCAAGATAAAGGCTCTCGCGGAAATGGGCGTGGACGCGATAAAGACCGACTTCGGCGAGCGTATCCCCACCGATGTCGCGTACTTTGACGGCTCCGACCCGTACAAGATGCACAATTACTACACGTACCTCTACAACAAGACCGTTTTCGAGGCTCTGCGCGATGTCAAGGGCATGAACAACGCCTGCCTGTTTGCGCGCTCGGCGACTGTCGGCGGTCAGAAATTCCCCGTTCACTGGGGCGGCGACTGCTTCTCGAACTACGAGTCCATGTGGGAGACCCTCCGCGGCGGACTTTCGCTCTGCCTGTCGGGCTTCGGCTTCTTCTCGCACGATATTTCGGGCTTCGAGGCTACGGGCTCGCCCGACCTCTACAAGCGCTGGACGGCGTTCGGACTCCTGTCGACGCACTCGCGCTACCACGGAAACAGCTCCTACCGCGTGCCGTGGAACTTCGATGAGGAGAGCTGCGATGTTTCACGCCACTTCGTAAAGCTCAAGGGCAGACTCATGCCATACCTCTTCAAGAATGCCGTATTCACGCATAAAACCGGCGTTCCCATGATGAGGGCTATGGTCGTGGACTACGGATTCGACCGCGCCGCGCTCACCGTAGATACGCAGTATATGCTCGGCGACAGCCTGCTTGTTGCACCCGTGTTCAGCGAGGACGGCGTCTGCGATTTCTACCTCCCCGAGGGCGGCACGTGGACGGATATCCAGACGGGCGAGGAGCTCGCAGGCGGCAGCTGGTACACGAAGAAGTACGATTACTTCGGTCTGCCGCTGTACGCAAAGCCGAACTCCATCATCGTCTACGGCGACTTCGGGCGCACGGTCGAGTACGACTATGCCGACAATATGAAGATAGTCGTTTACAGGCTCGAGGACGGCAAGTCCGCCGAGACGCAGGTCTACGACATGAACGCCGAGCTCGCTGTCGAAATAAAGGCTGTGCGCAGCGGCGATACCATTACCGTCACTGTTACAGGTACGGACAAGCCCTTCACCGCCGAGAGCGCGCAGGGGCTCAATATCATCATAAAGTGACCGACAGGGACAGTTTGACGTTTATCCGATAACTGTCCCTATTATAATAGTATAGGAGGAGCTATGATTTATACAGAGCTGACTGTCAGGGCTATGCAGATCGCCTATGCCGCTCACCACGGGCAGACCGATATCAGCGGCGTACCCTACATTTTCCACCCGTACCACGTCGCCGAGCAGATGAAGGACGAGTATGCGGTCTGCGCGGCTCTGCTGCACGATGTTGTCGAGGACACCGACGTTACACTCGCCGACCTCGAGCGGGATTTCCCGCAGGAGGTCACTGAGGCGGTAAGGCTGCTGACTCATGACCCGCGCACCGACTACCGCGACTATATCCTCGCGATAAAGCAGAACGAGCTTGCACGGCGGGTCAAGCTCGCCGACCTCGCCCACAACTGTGACGAGAGCCGAATCATAGCCGAAAGCTCTGTATCTCCCGAGAAGCTTGCACGTTGGCGGGAGAAGTATGCGCTCGCACTGGAACTGTTAAAAGATTGAACGTGTAAAATTTTCCATAAAATTTATGCGGGCGAATCGTAAAAAATGCCATAGTGACAAACGACCTTTTGTGTGTTATAATAGAAACTACATCGAAAGTATTTCCCGCGAGGAGGCGTAACACTTGGAATTCAAAGCAAACTGCGGCGTTTGGGGCACAATGTTCGGCGTGCCGTGCGTCGTTGCGGATAATTTTCTTAAGCTCGCTACGGGCGAGCAGATAAAGGTGCTCCTGTACCTGCTCAGAGCCT
>JAUMVH010000178.1 GCA_030530245.1 Ruminococcus sp. | reverse complement strand
CAACGACCAATCGGGTATGAACCGAGTACTCTAGCCAACTGAGCTATGCCGCCATGTAAGTCGCAAAAACCTGCGACTAATTTATTATACTATAATGTGTGCAAAAAGTCAAGAAAAAATTTTGCGGGAGGGTATTTTCGTCATAACTGCCAAAGCAAAGTCGGGGCGGACTCGGTAAATGTGGCAAATGCGCCGATGTCACCGCGCGGCGGCGATGATACCGCGGCAGAACGCCGCTATCTCGTCGCTGTGCGGCGGGACGTCGTCCCTGCGCTCGACGGAGCACAGCCCCATATGTCCGCGGCACTCTATCTCGAGGTGACCGTAAAAGTGCTCGATGGAGCCGATGACGCGCTCGCACTCCCTCATGCTCGGACCCGTACGGAGCGCGATGGCGTAGCCCGATTTTCCGCGGCTTATCGAGGCGTGCGGCTCGTGGGTATTGCACCACGGAGTGCACCTGTCGATGAACGCCTTGAACTGTCCGGGGATATCCGCCCAGTAGGACGGCGACACTGCTACGATGATGTCAGCGTGCTCGAATTCGGCTATAATGCGCGGTATATCGTCGTTCATCACGCATTCGGCGGTGCTGTGGCAGCTCCGACATCCCTTGCAGAAGGCGAAGCTGTAGTCGTCGATACAAATCGTTTTCACGTCGAAGCTCCCCGCGAGCTCCGCGGCTGTGAGCCGAACTATTTCGGCAGTTGCGCCGTCTCTGACGGGACTGCAATTGATGATAAGCGCGTGCATAAGCGACTCCTTTCATGTATCATTGGTATTATTTGTAGGGGCGGCGTTCCGCCGCCCGCTCCTAACAGAACGACTTGCTGAAACGTTTTGTAGGGGCGCCCTACAGCCGAGCTGCATATAGCATTGCCAGCCAAATCAAAGATTTGGGGCACTGCTTATTCGGGCGTCCGCAAATCTTGATAAAACTGACGGGCTGCCAAAGGCAGCCCCTACATCTTGTTTATTGTTTGTGGGACGTCGGGGACGCCGTCCCCTACAATTCCTCGAATGTTATTTGTTCGGGAAATGCGGGCGCACAGTGTACGCCCCACATAGTATTACGTCATGTGCGAGAGCCGTTTCAGCGCCTCCGCCGCGCCCGCATTCTTGCCGTCGGCGGCGTGCTTGTACCACGATTTCGCGGTCGAGAGGTCAGCCTTCACGCCGTAGCCCTTCTCGTAGCACACCCCGAGGTTGTACTGCGCCGAGGGGAAGCCCTTGTCCGCCGCCTTTCGGTAGTACATCGCCGCCTTGCTGACGTCCTTTTCGGTGCCCGTGCCGTAGAAGTAGCAGTTGCCCATCGCGT
Organism: Ruminococcus sp.; assembly: GCA_030530245.1. Taxonomy (GTDB): domain Bacteria; phylum Bacillota; class Clostridia; order Oscillospirales; family Ruminococcaceae; genus Ruminococcus. The sequence goes on along the minus strand of JAUMVH010000178.1, from coordinate 4,380 downwards.
TGAGCGCAGCGCTGTTGCCCTGTGCCGAGGCGAGCGAGTAGCAGTCGAAAGCCTGCGAAAAATCGCGCTTTGTGCCTATGCCGTTCTCACAGCAGAAGCCCATGTTGTACTGCGCGGCGGCGACTCCCGCGGAGGCTGCTGCCGAGTAGAAGCTGAACGCCGTGAAGTAGTTCTGCTCGACACCTCTGCCGTAGTAGTAGCACGTCCCGAGGAGGTATTTCGCCTGAGCGTGTCCGCGTGCGGAAGCCATCGCGAGGTACTTCACCGCGAGCTCGTTATTGACCTCCGTGCCGTGTCCGTAGAGGTAGCAGCACGCGAGGTTGTACTGCGCCTTTGAGTACCCGCGCGAGGCGGCACGCTGAAAGTAGTCGAAGGCGGCGGAGAGGTCGCGCTCGACGCCTCTGCCGCTGTACAGACAGCTTGCGTACTCGTTCTCCGCGGGAGCATAGCCCTTTTCCGCAGCGGCGAGGAAGTTCTGCACCGCGAGCGACTCCATGCCCGATCCGCGCGCGGCGAGACCGTCCTTATACTGCTGCTCGGGAGTGGCTTCCGCGGTGAATTTCATATCCCTCACGGCGTCGCACACCATACAGTTTTCGCTGCTGTCGTCGTTTGATGTCGAGCACATCGGACATATCCAGCTCATACCGCTGTATCAGACCTTTCTTGCGAGTTTCTGTATCACAGCCATCTCCGCGCGGACAAATCTGCACGTACCGTCGGCTGTGTAGAAGTTGTAGCCGTTCACGCCGCCGAGCGACGCCCTCTCCGAGCGCACGAAGCCCTTGGCTTTTATGCCGTCCTCGTCGAAGACTATGCCATGCTCGTCCCACGGCTCCGCGAATGAAGCTGCGGGCGCGGGAGCTGTCTCCGCGGGCTTTTCGGCAGGTGAGGAGGTCTCGGGAGCCTTCACGTCTGCCATTGCGGGTGCGGGAGCAGGAGCCTCCGCCGCAGGAGCAGGCGCGGCTGAACCGTCCGCCTTGTTCGCGTACTTCATCGCGAGGAGAGTCTCGGGCTTGAAGAACATCGAGTTCGAGTCGCTGCGGTAGAACTGATAGCCCTTGATACCCGCCATTATTTTCTGCTCGCAGGAGATGAATCCGCGGCTCTTTATCTTGTCGATGTCGAAGACGAGACCGTGCTCGTCCCACGGCGTGCAGAAGCCCTTGGGAGCGGTGACTTTCAGCAGTCCCATAGCGTAGAGCTCGTCCTTGGCGGCGGGCTTTTTCGTGCCGTCGCAGTATATGAGCTCGTACGCCTTCTCGCCGTCGGCTGTGACCTTGCGGAGCCCCGCGATGTCAGCCGCCTCGAGCTTGTTTCTGTCGAGGACGATGCTGTGCTCGGGCCACGGCTCCTCGATGACGGGCTCAGCCTCGCGCAGGCGCTTGAGCACCTCCGATGCGGAGGGGCGCAGATTCGGGTCCTTTTGCAGCATATCGCGTATCAGCGAGGCGTACTTCGGGCTCTTGATGAGCGGGCTGAGCTTGAGCTCGCAGCCGCTGTTGAGCGCTATCCAGCAGTAGATGACCTTGCCCTTTTCCTGACGCTTTTTGAGCTTGTCCGTGAGGTTTATCGGCTCGGGGAGCGCTCCCGCGAGGTAGTAGTGGAATATCAGCCCGAGGGAGAAAATGTCCGATTTTTCGGTGATTTTCTTGCCTATCTCCTCGCGGTCGTCCTCGCTGTCGGCGTACTCGCCGAGCTCGGGGGAGTAGTAGTCTATCGTGCCGACTATCTCGTCGGGCTTCTCGTCGACGAAGTAGCTGCTGTCGAAGTCGATGAGCTTGGCGACGTAATTTCCCGTGGTATTGCGCACGAGGAGCACGTTTTTGAGCTTTAAGTCGCTGTGGATTATGCCCTTGCTGTGGACACTGAACAGAGCTCCCGCGGCGGTCTGCATGAGGAGCTTCTTTACGTCGACGGACAGGCTCGCGAGGACGCCCTCGGTCTCGTCGTCGTCGATGGCGCCGTTCACGAATTCGGCTGCCTCGACGTACTGGTTGCCCTCGATGAACTCGTCGCAGGGAATGACGATATTTCCGCCCGAGCCTGCGATAGTGCGTATCGCCTGATTGACGCGCTTGCGGGTGTCGACGAAGTCATTGAAGAGCTTCTCGTTGTGCGCGAAGGTCTTGGCGTCGAGAGTTCCGTTATTTATCGGCGCAACGGGCGTCTGATACTTTTTGAGGAAATATTTCTTGCCTGCCCTTGTAGCGGCGGCAGTCTGTCCGCACTGGCTGTTTTTCCAGTCGGTGACGAGCTCGTAGCCGTGGAATCTCATGCCTGTTCACCTCCGATATATTTCGTATAACCCGCGTCGTAGCTGTCAAAGAGCGCGCGCTGCTTCTGGGCATTGCTTCCGAGGGAGGCGAGCTTCTCGCTGAGCGCGTCCGCCGCGGACTTTATCTCCGCCGCGAGCTCCGCGGGACAGCTGCCCTTGCCGTCCTTTATGTCGGTGATGAGAGCGGCGGCATTTTCCGTCCAGTAGCGGTCGGCGGCGGCTCTGAGGTTCGCCGCGAACTTCTCCTCGCGCATGGACTCGTACGTCTCTTTCGCCGCATTGAAGCCCTTCACCGCCTCGACCATTCCGCTGAGGTCGCCGCTGTCGGACTCGTCCGCAGCTATATCCGCGGCGAGCCTCCTGACCTCGCTGCGTGCGGAGGTGCGGAGCTCGGCTGCATTTTTTATGCCCTCGTCGTTCTCGGTGAGTGCGGCTGCCTCGTCCCTGACTGCTTCCTCGCAGTAGGCGCGGACGCTCGCGCTCTCCCTGAGTGAGGCGATAAGCAGCGACATCTCGTCGGGAGCCTCGCCCATGCTGCGCTCGTACTCGCTGATGAAGTCCTCCTCGAGCAGCCCTGTCAGCTGCGAGGTGTAGAGCCTGTCGATCTCCGCGAGGCGGCGCTCGGCTGCGCGCTTGAACTCGTCAAAGCCCGACCAGCCCGAGAGCTTCATCGCGATGGTGGAGCTGTCGTCGTGTCTGCCGTAGCCGACGAAGAAATCGTGGAGGTCAGCGCTCATATCCTCGGGGGAGACGGAGTCACGCGCGGCTTCGAGTATCGTTTTCTCGAACGCGAGAGGGGAGAGGAAGCTGCCCGAATCGAAGCAGCCGTCGGAGGCTGCGAATATCACGCACGGGCGCGAAAAGCTCATATATCGGCTGCTTATGGTGAATTCCTCGCCGTCGTTCGCCTTGATATAGTTGGTCATGCCGCCGTCGGGACGCTCCTCGTCGCGGGTGAGCTGACAGAGCCCGTCCCGCTCCGTCCACACGTACGGGCGCGAATCGCCTGCCGTGAGGAGCACGACCTCGGTCTCGCTGCCGAGCTCGCGGTAGAGCATGGCTGTGAGGGTCGTGCCGAGCAGGGACAGTCCAGCATAGGACGACTCGTAGAAGATGTTGGCATTTTTGGCGATTTCACGCAGCTTCTGCGAGATGAGCTCCGTGAAGTGCGTGCCCACCTTTGCTATCATCTCGCCGCGCTTTTCCTGCGAGGTCTCGCGGCCGAGGGCGGAAAAGAGCTCCTTTGCGGAGAGCTTCTCGTTGCAGAGCAGCTCGTGCAGGACTATCGCCGTCACGATACGCGACGCAAAATAGCCGCTTTTCTTGATGTTGTTGACATTGTCGGTGTAGCAGTCCTTCACCGCGCGCAGCTCGAAGAACGAGCGCTTCACGTAGTCGAGCAGCACGGGCGAGCTGTAGTCGTCGAACACGCCCGAAAACAGCGTATCCGCGAGCTTGTCCTCGTCGAACAGCTCGGGCTTTATCGAGCTGTGGCGTATCGCGGCAGCTCCGCCGAGACCGTCCGCGACCATGATGAGCTGACCGTCCGCGTAGGGGAGGGCGTCCTCGCCCTTATATACTATCGTCCCGTCGGGACGCGTCCTTGAAGCCTGTCTGTAAACCGTTAATTCCATATCGTTCACCTCGTTTTGCTATCTTAGTGTATATTTCAATGCGAGCAGAGCCGCTCCGACTGCTGCCACCATAAAGATGATACCGCCGTTTTTCACCTGCGCCACAGCCTTGGGGTCGTCGCGCTTGTCGGCTCTTGTGCACTGCTTCGGGGCGAAAAACATCACTGCTCCGATGAGTGCAAAAAAATCACAGCTCCGATACCTATGATATCCATAGCTTCTCCTTTACTCTACCTTTTTTGGGCAGGCTATAAGTTCAGCCTGTGAGCCGCTTCTGCTGTATGCGCAGTCCTCACATTTTGCTCCGCAAATGCTGTCACTCATAGTGTCACCCCATAAAAACGCGTGATTCGTAATTTATGTGTTCGCTGCGCTCACATTTTTAAAAATCGCCGAAGGCGACACCGATGGTCACGCATTATGCATTCCGCATTCCTAATTAAAAAATCGAGCGGAGCAGAAATGTGA
>JAUMVH010000004.1 GCA_030530245.1 Ruminococcus sp. | reverse complement strand
AGCCTTTGGCGGGTCAAGGGCAGAGCCCTTGAAAAATCATTTGACATTGCGCTCTATATGGTGTATAATTAATAATGAATATATTTAGGAGAGTGATACTATGCCGTCTTTCCTTTCAGGCGCTAATATTACAGGTTTATGCAGGGAATTAAAAGAAAATTCCGTTATAGAGCCCAACCTCTACGAAAAATATCACGTAAGGCGCGGTCTGCGCAATAACGATGGCACGGGTGTCGTTGCGGGCATCACCAAGATATGCAACGTCCACGGCTATCTCATAAATGAGGGCGAGGTAGAGCCTATCCCCGGTCAGCTCATCTACCGCGGCTACAACATCAACGACCTAGTCGGAAATGTCGAGGCGGAGGACCGCTTCGGCTTCGAGGAGACTACCTTCCTCCTCCTCTTCGGTCACCTGCCGAATCCCAAGGAGCTCCAGAATTTCTCGACGTATCTGTCGCTCAAGCGCGACCTCCCCACGGGCTTCGTGGAGGATATGATACTCAAGGCTCCGTCGAAGAATATCATGAACAAGCTCGCACGCTCCGTGCTGGCGCTGTACTCCTACGACGACGAGTGCGAGAACAAGGGCATAGAGAGCGAGATGAGAACGGCTGTCAGCCTTATCTCGAAGCTCCCCGTCATCATGGCGAACGCCTATCAGGTGAAGCGCCGCGTCTTCGACAACGCGAGCATGATAATGCATCCCATCAACTACGAGGAGAATACCGCGCAGTGCATTCTCTCGCTCCTGCGCCCCGACAGGCAGTACACCAAGGAGGAGGCGCAGATGCTCGACACCCTGCTCATGCTTCAGGCTGAGCACGGCGGCGGCAACAACTCCACCTTCACCTGCCGTGTGCTCACCTCCTCGGGCACTGACCCCTATTCGGCTTACTCGTCGGCGATATGCTCGCTCAAGGGACCGCGTCACGGCGGCGCTAACTTACAAGTCATCCATATGCTCGACAACTTCAAGGACAATATCAAGCACTGGGACAACGAGGGCGAGGTCGCGGACTATATGCGCCGCACCCTCCGCAAGGAGACTAACGACGGCTCGGGTCTCATCTACGGTATGGGTCACGCCGTTTATACGATATCCGACCCGCGCGCCGTTATCCTCAAGAAGAAGGCTTTCGAGCTCGCAAAGGGCAAGGAGATAGAGGCGGAGTTCAAGCTCCTCGAGACCATCGAGCGCCTTACGCCCGAGATATTCCTCGAGGTAAAGGGCTCGACCAAGACCATGTGCGCAAATGTGGATATGTACTCGGGTCTCGTTTACCGTATGCTCGGCATACCCGACGAGCTCTTCACGCCCCTTTTCGCTGTCGCGAGAATGGCGGGCTGGGCGGCTCACCGCATGGAGGAGATGCTCACGGGAAGCAGGATTATCCGTCCCGCTTACAAGGCTGTCGCCAAGGAGCGCGAGTACGTAAAGCTCGAAGAGCGCGAATAATACAGTGGATAGCATACGTTTGATACCGCGTGCCGCCGTTTCGGCTGCGGCTGCGGTGCTGCTCACGGGGTGTACCTTCGGCGCGAGTATCGACAACCTCCTCGCTCCGCCCAAGCAGAGCGTCGAGCAGGAGCAGATATACAGCGCCCTCACCGAGGCTACGGGCTCGGGAATAAGGCTGAAATATCCGCGCTCGGGCAAGTACCTCTCCGCGTTCATAATCGAGGACCTCGACAGCGACGGCACAAACGAGGCTGTCGTGTTCTACGAGAGGAACGGTCTCGGAGTCGACGAGCGCACGCTCCGTATCAACGTCCTCGACCAAGACGACGGCAGGTGGCGGTCGGTCTGCGATACCGCCGCGGCTGGCTCGGAGATAGAAAAGGTCATGATATCGCAGCTCGGCACCAACGAGCGCGTGAACCTCATCATCGGAAGCAGCCTCATCAACCGCTCAGAGAAAAATGTTACGGTATACAGCTACGACAGCGAGGCGGGCGAGATAATCCCCGACTTCTCGAAATCGTATTCCTTCATAGATATCACCGACCTCGACGGCGACGGCACCAACGACTTCCTCGTGCTGTCGGGCTCGGTCAACAACGCCAAGGCTGCTGCGGAGGCTTATAAGCTCGATGACGAGGGTATGTATCATCAGTACCTGTGCGAGCTCAGCGGCTCGTTCACCGAGTTCGACAGCCTCAGCTACGGCAGGCTCCCCGACGGCAGGACAGGGCTCTACATCGACGCCGTTTCGGGTACGGGCTTCATTCAGACCGACGTCATAAGCATGGACGATTCGGGGCTGAAAAAGGTATTCGGCGCCTCGGAGATATCGTATTCGACGATACGCCCGTCGGGGTGCAGCTCGTACGACATCGACAGCGACGGCGAGCTCGAGATACCCGTGCAGTTCATATCCCCGGGGTATGAGGACACCTCCGAGGGCGAGCAGATTAAGCTCACCGACTGGATGAGCATTACCCCGAGCGGCAGCCTCAGCCGCAAGTATTCGTCGTATTTCAGCATCGGCGAGGGATATGTGTTCGTATTCCCCGACAAGTGGCGCGATAAGGTCACTGTGAGACGCGACGCCATAAACGACGAGATGGTCTTCTGCGCCTATGCCGATAAGACCGTCGGCCGCGAGCTCCTGCGCATTTACTGCGCCGAGGACCCCGTTTCGCGCGAGGACAGGATATCCGCGGGATATATGCTCCTGCATACCAAGGGTGATTCCGCCTACCTTGCGCTGATTCCGCAGTCGGGCGGCGAGAGCGACGGCTTGTCCGTCACCGCGGGCGATGTGGCGATAGGATTCAGCTATATCGAATAAAGTTTAATTCGGAATTCTGAATTAAATGTGTGCCTGTCGGCACGATTTAAATAATATCGCGCAAGCGATACCGCAATTCCTAATTCCGCATTCCGAATTTCCACCAAAAGGGAGTGAATGAAATATATGAAAAGAATACTCATCTGTGAGGACGAGGATACGATACGCGAATTCGTCGTCATCAACCTCAAGCGCGCGGGCTACGACGTGGTCGACGTCAACTGCGGCGAGGCGGCGCTCAAGACCTTCGAGGCTGAGCACGGCAACTTCGATATCGTCCTCCTCGACATAATGATGCCCGGTATCGACGGCTTCACCGTGTGCAAGAAGATACGCGAGAAGAGCTCGACTATCGGTATCATCATGCTCACCGCAAGGACTCAGGAAATGGACAAGGTCAGCGGTCTTATGATAGGCGCCGACGACTACATCACCAAGCCCTTCTCGCCCTCGGAGCTCACCGCCCGCGTGGACGCCATTTACCGCCGCGTTTGTATGAGCTTCATCAAGAACGAGAAGCAGTCCGTGATAGAATCGGGTCCCTTCGTGCTCAACCTCAAGAGCCGCACCGTCACCAAGGACGGCACTCCCATAGAGCTCACGCAGGTGGAGTATCAGATACTCGAGTTCTTCATGAACAACAAGAACACCGCGCTCGACCGTGCGAGCATTCTCAACCATATATGGGGCGAGAGCTACTACGGCGACGATAAGATAGTGGACGTAAATATCAGACGTATCCGCATGAAAATAGAGGAGGAGCCCTCCAGCCCAAAGTATATCATCACGATATGGGGCTACGGATACAAGTGGAATGATTCGCAGTAATGGCTAAAAAAAGTATCACCAAGCGCTGGATATTCAATAACCTCGGCGTCATCGTGCTCGCGCTGCTCGTCATCGAAATGGTCGTCGTATATGCTATACAGAGCTATTTCTACAACTCTGCCAAGCAGTACCTCGTGTCGAAGCTCAACGCCGTTACGAGCGTGCTGAGCATTCACTCGCAGGACAGCTCCGCGAACTTCTCAGCCGAGATGAGGAATATGCTCGAGACCTTCAACGAGAAGGACAAGATAGAGCTCATGGCGGTAAACGCAAAGGGCAAGGTCGTGCTCACGTCCTCGGGCTTCTCGCCCGACGACGACACCGTTATGCCCGACTACGAGGAAGCCATGGAGACGGGCGAGGGAAGCTACACGGGACGGCTCGCGGGAGGCGAGAAGATACTCGCCGTGTCTGCGCCGATATCCTCCTTCAACAGCGAATACAGCGCTGTGCGCATGGTCACGTCGCTGACCGAGATAGACAATACCATAAGGGGGTATATCCTCCTCGTGACGGTCATATGCTCTGTTATCATACTCATCATTGTCATTACGGGTCTGTACTTCTCGGGTTCTATCGTAAAGCCAATAAGGCAGATAAGCGGTATCACCAGCAAGTTCGCGATGGGCGATTTCTCGGTGCGTATCGACAACAACAGCGATGACGAGATAGGCGAGCTGTGCACCTCCATAAACCATATGGCTGACGAGCTCTCGTCCGCCGAGGCGATGAAGAATGAGTTCATATCCTCGGTGTCGCACGAGCTGCGAACGCCGCTCACCGCTATCAAGGGCTGGGCGGAGACGCTCATGGTGGACGGCGGCGAGAACCCCGATACCATGAAAAAAGGCGTAGGCGTTATCGTCACCGAGACCGAGCGTCTGTCGCAGATGGTCGAGGAGCTCCTCGACTTCTCGCGTATGCAGAACGGTCACTTCACACTGATGAACGCGAATATGGATATCCTCGCCGAGCTCGGGGACGCTGTGCTCATTTACAGCGACAAGGCAAGGCGCGAGCAGATAGAGATAATCTACGACGAGCCCGAAATGCTGCCCTTCGTTTACGGCGACAAGAACCGCATACGTCAGGTCTTCATCAATATCATCGACAACGCCGTGAAGTACTCCTCTCCGCAGGATACGGTCACGATAAAGGCTTGCGAGAAGGACGGGAAGGTCATAGTTTCCGTCGCCGATACGGGCTGCGGTATCAAGGAGTCCGACCTCGCAAAGGTAAAGACGAAATTCTACAAGGCTAACCATACGCGGCGCGGCTCGGGTATCGGGCTCGCGGTCGCGGACGAGATAATCGCCATGCACGGCGGTACTATGGACATCGCCAGCGAGGGCGAGGGCAAGGGCACGACGGTGACTATCTCCCTCCCCGCAGTAAAGGCGAACAATAACTGATCACAGGAGTGTCGGGGACGCTTCCCCGCAGTGTATTATGAGTAAAAACAGCTCACAGGAAAAATTCAAATCGAAGATAGGCGGTCAGGCGCTCGTGGAGGGCATAATGATGCTCGGTCCGCGTAAGGGCGCGATGGCGTGTAGGCTCCCCGACGGCAGTATCGACCTCGAGACGTGGGACGAGAACAACGGCAAGGCGGCTCCGTGGTATCGCAAGGTGCCGCTCGTGAGAGGCTGTATCAACTTCGTGGTGTCGCTCGTCAAGGGCTACAAGTACACGATGAAGTCCGCCGAGAAGCAGATGACCGACGAGGAGGACGAGAAGAAGTCCGAGGGTGCGGCGTCCGCGGAGGTCGGTGCGGCTGACGAGAAGAAGGAAAAGGAGTCGGGCGGCGGCGTCACCGAGGCTATAATGACGATAGGCGCGATATTGGGCGTTGTGCTCGCGGTCGTGCTCTTCATAGCCCTGCCGAAGTTCCTCGTGGGACTTATCCCCGACATCGAGCAGCACCACATCTTGCAGTCGGTGCTCGAGGGCATAGTCAAGATAATCATTTTCATCTGCTATATGTTCCTCATCGGGCTGATGAAGGACATAAAGCGCCAGTATATGTACCACGGCGCCGAGCATAAGACCATCGCCTGCCACGAGGCGGAGCTCCCGCTCACCGTCGAGAATATCCGCAAGCAGACGCGCTTCCACAAGAGGTGCGGTACGAGCTTCATTTTCATCGTGCTGCTCGTCGGCATATTCGTGATGTGCTTCGTGCCGAAGGGGCTGCTGTGGTGGCAGAGGACGCTCATCAGCTTCGGCGCGCTGCCGTTCGTTGTCGGCATATCATATGAGTTCATTCGCCTCGCGGGCAACCACGACAACATCTTCACACGCATACTCTCCGCCCCGGGACTCGCTATGCAGCGCATTACCACCCGCGAGCCCGACGACAGTATGATAGAGATAGCAATTGCCGCCCTTACGCCGTGTATCCCCGAGGATAAGTCGGAGGACAAATGGTAAGCAGGGGCGAGCTGTTCCGAGAGTGTCAGGCGGCGCTCGAGCAGGCAGGTATAGACGACGCGCGGTTCGATACGCTGTGTATCTTTCAGGACTGCCTCGGCGACAGGAATCCCCTGTTTTCGCCGCTCGAAGCCGTGCCGCTCGATGCCGAGGCGGCGATATGCTCGATGACGGAGCGCCGTATAGGCGGCGAGCCGTTACAGTATATCCTCGGGCAGTGGGAGTTCTACGGCTACCCGTTCAAGGTCGGCGCGGGAGTGCTGATTCCCCGCCCCGATACGGAAACTCTCGTTGACAGCGTGATAAGACTGTGCCGCGAAAACGGCATAACATCGCCGAAAATAGCCGACCTCTGCGCGGGGAGCGGCTGTATCGCCGTGACGCTCAAGAAGGAGCTCCCGCTCGCGGAGGTGAGCGCGGTCGAGCTCTCGCAGGAGGCGCTTCCATACCTGCGGCAGAATGTGGCGATGAACGAGGCGGCTGTGACCGTTATCGAGGGCGATGTGCTCGCGGAGACGACCGCGGCAAGACTGAGCGGACTCGATATCGTCGTCAGCAACCCGCCCTACCTCACCGCGGAGGAAATGGCTGACCTGCAAACCGAGGTCGCACGCGAGCCCGAAATGGCTCTCGTGGGCGGAGACGACGGGCTCGGCTTCTACAGGACGCTGACCCCGCTGTGGAGGCGCTCGCTCAGGAGTGGCGGCTACATATGCTACGAATTCGGCATGGGTCAGCACGACATGATAGGAAATATACTCGCCGAAAACGGCTTTGAAAATATCAAGTTCACACGCGACCTCGGCGGCATAGTCCGCGCGGTCACGGCACAGAGATCGGAGGAAAACAATGGCTAAAAAGGAAATCGCAAAAAAAGCCGCCGTCGTGAAGGCTACGACGACGGAGGACAAGAAGACCGCCCTCGACGGCGCTATCAAGCAGATCGAAAAGAAGTACGGCGCGGGCGCTGTTATGCGCCTCGGTCAGACCAAGACCCTCAACGTTGCCGCTATCCCCACGGGCTCGATGATGCTCGATATGGCGCTCGGTATCGGAGGAGTCCCGCGCGGACGTATCGTCGAGATTTACGGTCCCGAGAGCTCGGGTAAGACTACCGTTGCGCTGTCCGTCATCGCGCAGGCTCAGAAGGCAGGCGGCGAGGCGGCGTTCATCGACGTCGAGCACGCCCTCGACCCTGTTTACGCGCAGGCTCTCGGCGTCAACATCGACAACCTCCTCGTGTCTCAGCCCGACAGCGGCGAGCAGGCTCTCGAAATTGCCGAGGCTCTTATCCGCTCGGGTGCTATCGACGTCATCGTCCTCGACTCCATCGCGGCTATGACTACACGCGCCGAAATTGACGGCGATATGGGCGACCTCCACGTGGGTCAGCTCGCGAGACTTATGTCGCAGGCTATGAGAAAGCTCACGGCGGCTATCTCGAAGTCCAACTGCGTTGCCATCTTCATCAACCAGATACGTGAGAAGATAGGCGTTATGTACGGCAACCCCGAGACCACTCCCGGCGGCCGCGCGCTGAAGTTCTACTCCTCGGTACGTATCGAGGTGAGAAAGGGCGAGGTCATCAAGGAGGGCAGCCAGATAATCGGCGCGAGAACGCGCTGCAAGGTCGTGAAGAACAAGGTGGCTCCGCCGTTCAAGGAGGCTGAGTTCGATATGATGTACGGCACGGGTATCTCCCGCACGGGCGAGGTGCTCGACCTCGCGACAGAGCTCGACATCATCAAGAAGGGCGGCTCGTGGTTCAGCTACAACGACCAGAAGCTCGGTCAGGGACGCGATAACGTCAAGGAGCTCCTTAAGAGCGACCCCGAGCTCATGAAGGAGATAGAGGACAAGATTCTCGCCCGCAAGGACGAGCTGAATGCGTCGGCAGGCTCGAAGTCCGAGAAGAAGGCGGCTGCCAAGGCTGCGGACGGCGAGGGCGCTGCTCCCGCCGAGGACAACAGCGATATCCTCGCCAACATCGACGAGGACTTCGAGGAGTTCACGCCCGCTGAGGAATAATGGAGATAACCTCGATAAGCCGCTATAAGGGCTCGACGTATGAGGTCGAGCTCGACGGCGAGCGCAGGCTGTACCTGCACGCCGACATAATCGCCGACAACGGGCTGAAAAAGGGCTCGCAGCTCGACAGGAGCGAGCTGAGGAAGATAATCTACGCGTCCAATTTCCGCAGGGCGTACCAGTACGCGCTGTACTGCCTCGATTACCGCGATTATTCGGCAAGGGATATGTATCAGAAGCTCGTCGGGACTTACAAGAACGAGTCACTCTGCCGCGCCGTCATCGACAAGCTGACGGGGGCGGGGATAATCGACGACGCGCGGTATGCGGAAAAGCTCGCGCGGCGGCTCGTGGAAGGGCGCAAATACGGCTTCCGACGGGCTAAAAGAGAGCTGCTCGCGAAGGGCATAGGCGAGGATGTCGCCATTGACGCCTTGGAGCAGTACAGGGAATTATTCGGGGAGAACCTCGCGGAGCTGCTGAGAACGAAGCACTATCGGCTTCTCACCGACAGCAGCGACAGGAAAAATATTGAAAAGGTCAAAAGCGCTCTCGTGCGCTACGGCTACGGCTTCGATGAGATAAATGCCGCCGTGCGCGAATACTTCGAGGACGCTGATGAACAGGCGGAGGATTAAAATGCCTATCAAAGTTGGAATGGTCTCTCTCGGGTGCTCGAAGAATCTCGTGGACTCGGAGAGAATGCTATACAAGCTCCGTAAGAAGGGCTATGAGCTCGTTACCGAGCCCGGTCTTGCGGACGTTGCGGTGGTCAATACCTGCGGCTTCATACAGCCCGCCAAGGAGGAGGCCATCGAGACTATCCTCGAGCTGACACAGCTCAAAAATGAGGGTACGCTCAAGAAGATAATCATCACGGGCTGCCTCGTCGAAAGGTACAAGGAGGAGGCTGCCGAGCAGTTTCCAGAGGCTGACGCCGTTATCGGCATCGGTGACACCAAGGACATCGTCGACGTCCTCGAGAGCGTGATGAAGGACGAGCGCGTGCTGCGCTTCTCGCCCAAGCTCGACGCCGAGCTCACGGGCGACAGGATCATATCGACCCTGCCGTTCTTCTCGTACCTCAAGGTCGCGGAGGGCTGCTCGAACTGCTGCACCTACTGCGCGATACCGCAGATACGCGGCAAGTTCAGGAGCGTGCCGATGGAGGACGTGCTCGCGGAGGCAAAGCGCCTCGCGGACAACGGCGTCACCGAGCTCGTTGTCATCGCGCAGGATACCTCCCGCTACGGCGAGGACCTGTACGGCGGATCGAAGCTCCCCGAGCTGCTGCGCGAGCTCTGCAAGATCGACGGGCTGAAATGGATACGCACACTCTACTGCTACCCCGAGCGTATCACCGACGAGCTCCTCGACACCATCGCGAACGAGCCCAAGCTCGTGAAATACCTCGAGATACCGATACAGCACTGCGACGGCGATATCCTCAGCCGCATGAACCGCTGGGGCGACGAGCAGCAGCTCGAGGCGCTCTTTAAGCATATACGCGAGAAGGTCCCGAACGTGATACTGCGCACCACGCTCATCACGGGCTTCCCCGCCGAGAGCGAGGAGCAGTTCAACGCGCTCGCGGAGTTCGTGCAGCGCGTGCGCTTCGACAGGCTCGGCTGCTTCGCCTACTCGCGCGAGGAGGGTACGAAGTCGTACGACTTCCCCGACCAGATAGAGCCCGAGGTCGCCGCTCACCGCGCCGACATCATCATGGAGCAGCAGATGCTCATAAGCGCCGAGAACAACGAGAAAATGCTCGGCAGGACATTTGAAGCCGTCGTCGAGGGCTTTGACCGCTTCGGCGAGTGCTGGTTCGGACGCACCGCCAACGACGCTCCCGACATCGACGGAAAGGTGTTCTTCACGTCCGAAAAACCGCTGTCCGTCGGCGAATACGTGACTATCAAAATTACCGACACACTTGATTATGACCTTATCGGAGAGGTGATCTCAGAATGAATCTGCCAAATAAGCTGACGCTTTTAAGGGTATTTCTGATACCTTTCTTCCTCGTTTGTATGTACGTCAAATTCCCCTTCCACTACCTCGCCGCTCTCGCGATATTCAGCGCCGCGTCCATCACCGACGCACTCGACGGCAAGATAGCAAGGAGCCGCAACCTCGTCACCAACTTCGGCAAGTTCCTCGACCCGCTCGCGGATAAGGTGCTCGTGCTCGCGGCACTCGCGGTATTCGTGGAAATTCCCGATATAAGGGTCGGAGCGATACCGCTCATCATCATCAGCGCGAGAGAATTCATGGTCTCGGGACTCAGGCTCCTCGCTGCAAACAGCGGCGTTGTGGTCGCTGCGGGCTTATGGGGCAAGCTCAAGACCGCGTTCACCATGGTCGCGATAATCACCGCGCTCGTGTGGCTCAGCGCGTGCTACGATTTCAGCTTCAACTTCCCGCAGGTAATGTGCGATATCGTCGATATATGGCTCATTCCCGCGCTCATCTGGATATCCACCGTGCTCACCGTCATCTCGGGAGCCATCTACCTCAAAGGCTACTGGAACCTCATCGACACCGATAAATAAAGGAGCAGAAAATGAAACACTGTGCTGGTCAGATAAAATACCTTGTGGCAATAAAGGAGCTCTCGGAGCTCGACGAGTATGTGAAGTGCGTGAGTATCGCGCGTCACCTCGGCGTTTCGCGCCCGAGCGTGAGCAAGATGCTGCGCTGCCTCGCGAATTCGGGGCTCGTGTACGAGGACTTCTGCAACAGCGTCGTGCTCACCCCCGAGGGCGAGGCGACCGTCGCTGCGATATTCGCGAGCTTCGACGAGGTTTACACCTTCTTCCACAAGTTTCTGAAGCTCCCGCACGAGCAGGCTCACGAGCAGGCGCTGCTCTTCATCACAGACTTCCCGCAGGATACCTGCCAGCGCCTCAAGCATATCGTCAAGCGGACTATCAAGAAAAAGGCAAACTGAAAAAAGCGGACTCAATTGAGTCCGCTTTTATTTATTCTTTCTTCAATTTCGATGATAATATCACTCATATTCACTTCGAGGGCTGTCGATATGCGGTAGAGCGTTTCGAGGGTGGGCTTGCGCTCGCCGCGCTCTATCGCGCTGAGGTGAGTGCGCCCGATGTCGGCGAGCCCGCTGAGGACCTCCTGCGACACGCCCTTGCGCTTTCTGAACTCGGCTATCACGCTTCCGACCAGCTTAGGGTCAAGAGTTGGTATATACATATTATCACCCCTGATAATATGATATACGAATTTTTTGTAAACTTTGAATACATATGTTGACATCGCGAATACATATGTGGTATAATAGCGGTGAAACCGTATTTAAAAGGAGCGAATGATATGTTTAAAAATGTAACCAAGAAAATACAAATACTATGCAAAATAAACGTTGGTGTTTTAACGTTTTTGGGTGCTTGTTATGGCTTTATCTTATCCCCGATACTGATTCCAACTGAGGATTCGGGCTTGCTCGCTGCTTTGATTGGTGGTTGTTCAGGCTTTTTTATAGGTTGGGCGAGCTCGCTTACCCTGTATGCTTTTTCTGAGCTGTGCATAGATGTTGCAGAATTGAATGGCAGAATCATAAGTGAAGATGATGATGACAGTGATGACAATAATGCCGACGACGATGAATAATGGCTCGGGCGGATAATATCCGCCCCTACATTTACGCGATTATGCGGGACGCCGAGGGTGACTCTCCACAGTGTGGGGAGATGTTGCGAAGCGACAGAGGGGGCGGGCGACCGTTGGGAGGCGTCCCCTACAAAGCAACATTCAACAAAAAGAGGGCTCAAACGAGCCCTCTTAATTTTTGTATTCAGTTCGCCAATCAGCCGAGAACTATCTCTACCTCGTGAGTACCGCCGTCGCATACGGGAACGACCGTGCCCTCGATAGCCTTGCCGTCGAGAGTCATGGACTTAACGCCCTTGCATACGTGGTTCGGGTTCTTGACAGTGATGTTGTAGGTAGCGCCGCGGAACTGACGTGTAGCCGTGAAGCCGTCCCATGCAGACGGGATTGACGGGTCAACACTGAGTCCGTCGAAATCGGGCTTTACGCCGAGGATATACTGGGAAATAGCTACCATGTTCCATGCAGCCGTACCTGTGAGCCAGCTGTTCTTGCCCTGACCGAAGTTCTTGGCGTCCTTACCGCCTATCATCTGACCGTATACGTAAGGCTCGGTCTTGTGGATATCGGAGGTCTCCTCAGTGAATGCGGGAGCTATCTTCGAGTAGTACTCGAACGCCTTGTCGCCGCGTCCTGCATAAGCCTCTGCGCAGATTATCCATGCATTGTTGTGGGTGAAGATACCTGCGTTCTCCTTGTAGCCGCCGGGATATGTGGATATCTCGCCGTACTGGATATAGTACTTCGTGAATGCGGGGTTATTGAGAACGAGACCGAACTCGCAGTTGAGGTACTTGTCGATGGAGTTGAGAGTCTTGATATCCGCTCCGACGTCCTTGCCTATCTCGGACATTACCGCGAAGCCCTGGGGCTCGATGAATATCTTGCCCTCCTCGCACTCGTGTGAGCCCATCTTCTCGCCGTTTGCGTCGTAGGCTCTGAGGAACCACTCGCCGTCGAATGCAGACTCCATAACGTTCTTCTTCATCTTGTCTATCTCAGCCTGAGCCTTTGCAGCCTCGTCAGCCTTGCCGAGGTGCTCGAGAATGCCGACGTAAGCGGGACCTGTGTATGTAAAGAGCGTTGCAACGAAAGCGGACTCGGCTATCTTGGAGTAGCCGCCCTCTGCCTTGAACTTGGGGTTGGTGTAGGTCTGGAAGGACTCGCCGGGGGTATCGGAGAAGCACGAGAGGTTGATACAATCGTTCCAGTCGGCACGCATCGCGAGCGGGAGACCGTGAGGTCCGAGGTTGTTCACGATGTGGTAGAAGGAAACGTTGAGGTGCTCGAGCATTGTGTGCTTGCCGTTCGGGTCGTCGTCGAAGGGAACGTCAGCGTCGAGAATGCCCCAGTCGCCTGTCTCCTTGATGTAGGAGGCAACGGAAAGTATCATCCAGAGCGGGTCGTCCGAGAAGTCGCCGCCGATATCGGCGTTGCCCTTCTTTGTGAGGGGCTGGTACTGGTGGTAGCAGCCGCCGTCGGAGAGCTGTGTGGAAGCGATGTCGATAAGTCTCTCTCTTGCGCGCTCGGGTATCTGGTGAACGAAGCCGAGGATATCCTGATTCGAGTCGCGGAAGCCCATACCTCTGCCGATACCGCTCTCGAAGTAGGAAGCGGAGCGCGAGAGGTTGAAGGTCACCATACACTGATACTGGTTCCAGATGTTGACCATTCTGTTTACCTTGTCATCGGGTGTATCAACCTTGAATATCGAGAGGAGGCTGTTCCATGTATTGCGGAGCTCCTCAAGACCTGCCGCTACCTTCTCGGGAGTGTTGTACTTCTCGATCATAGCGTAAGCCTTTTCCTTGTTGAGCACCCATGTCTCCCTTGTGAGGAGGTCAGCGGGCTTCTCGGAAGCGAACTTCTTGTCCTGAGGGTTCTCAGCGTAGCCGAGTATGTATATCAGTGTCTTTGTCTCGCCGGGAGCGAGTGTTACCTTCTTATAGTGCGAAGCAACGGGCGACCAGCCGTCCGCGAACGAATTCGAGGGCTTGTCAGCCTTGACGGTCTCGGGGTTGTCCCAGCCGTTGTAGATGCTTCCGAGGAAGGCGTCACGGTCTGTATCGTAGCCGTCGATAGTGTCGTTTACTGTATAGAAGGCGTAGTGATTACGTCTGTCTCTGTACTCTGTTACGTGGTAGATAGTGGAGCCCTCTATCTCAACACGACCCGTGGAGAAGTTTCTCTGGAAGTTCGTGCAGTCGTCCTGCGCGTCCCAGAGGCACCACTCTGCAATGGAGAAGATAGAGAAGTTCTTTGTTTCCTTGCCCTCGTTCGTGAGGACTACCTGCTGTACCTCGCCGTCGTAGTTCTGGGGAACGAAGAATGTCACCTCAGCCTTCAGGTCGTTCTTCTTGCCTGTTATAATGGTATAGCCCATACCGTGACGGCACTGATACTCGTCGAGCGGAGTCTTGACAGGTGACCAGCCGGGGTTCCAGATGGTGCCGTTGTCGTTTATGTAGAAGTATCTGCCGCCCATATCCAGCGGAACATTGTTATAGCGGTAGCGTGTGATACGGCGGAGGCGGGCGTCCTTATAGAAGCAGTAGCCGCCTGCTGTGTTTGAGATGAGTGAGAAGAAACCCTGATTGCCGAGGTAGTTTATCCACGGATAGGGAGTCTTCGGGGAGTTGATGACATATTCCTTGTTGGAATCGTCGAAGAATCCGAACTTCATAAATCTTTTTCTCCTTTATTTTACTATGCTTGTGCGGTGATACACTCCGCGATATTACTATTATAACAGATTTGCGCTGTTATTACAATAGCTTTTCGGAAATCGCGGTGTACTATTTTTGACAACAAATTTGTGCAGTTTTACCTATTAGAGGAAGCGTCTGCTATCGGCTAAATGTGAATAAATTGTAAACTTTAAGAATCTTAAAGAATTCTTTATACTTTCGATTTATCATAAATTCAGCAGGAACGGAACACGACTGCAAAGGAGGAACCGATATGTCAGAAATAGTTATCGAAGCCAAGGAGCTTACCAAGCAATACAAGAAGCAGAAGGCTGTCGACGGCGCCAGCTTTAAAATAAGAAAGGGCATGATATGCGGTCTCGTCGGACCAAACGGCGCGGGCAAGACCACTATCATGAAAATGCTCGGAGGGCTCGTCTTCCCCACCGACGGAAGCTTCTCCATCTTCGGCGGGAGCTCCGAGAAGGAGCTTGCCCACGCCCGCTCGCGCATGAGCTTCATGATAGAGACTCCCTACGCCAAGGGCGAGATGTCCGCGAGGGCTAACCTCGAGAAGCTCCGCCTGCAAAAGGGTATCCCCGACCCCAAGCGTGTTGACGAGGTGCTCGAGATGGTGGGGCTGAATGACGTGGGAAAGAAGCCCGTTGCCAAGTTCTCGCTCGGTATGAGGCAGCGCCTCGGTCTCGCGGGAGCTCTGCTCTCGAAGCCCGAGATAATGGTGCTCGACGAGCCCGTCAACGGTCTCGACCCCGAGGGCATAATCGCGATACGAAATATGCTCAAACACTTTAACGAGGAGGACGAGGTCACTATCCTCATCTCCTCGCATATCCTCGCCGAGCTCTCGCAGCTCTGCACGGACTATATGTTCATACGCCACGGAAAGCTCCTGCAAACGCTTTCCGCGGAGGAGCTCCACAAGATGTGCGGCGAATACTACCACATACACACCGACAACGACCCGCTCGCCCTCGTGACGTTGCAGAACAAGCTCGGTATCACGGACTGTGACGTGCTCAAGGACGGCAGTATCCGCCTGTTCGAGCGGCTCGACGAGCTCCCGCTCATATCGAAAACGCTCTACGAGAGCGGGCTCGTGCCGACGACTCTGCACGTACACGAGGCTGACCTCGAATCTTATTACATGAAACTGGTAGGTGATGACAATGACGAACATAATAAAGGAAATGCTGAGACAGACAAGGCGTGACAAGCTGCTGTGGCTCGGCGCGGTATATATCGTCGTCATGTTCGCCACTATGTTCATTGATAACGGTCTGACATCCGATACGGGCAGCGGTTTCTTCGGCTTCGCTATGCAGTCGATGTCCATAATGACGCCTCTTATCCTCGGAACGATGGCAGCAAGGATATGCGGCGCCGACCTCCGCGACAAGACCGCCAACTACGAGCTCCTCTTCGGCAAGAAGCGCGGGGAGGTCTACTTCGGCAGGTTCATCGCCGCGCTGATAGCGGGCTTCGCGGTGATGACGGTGATATTCGCCGTGATAATCGTGCTCCCGACCTCTCTCAACGGCTGGGGGGCGAGCCTCACCGCCCGCAATGCTGCCGCGCACTTGGCGCTGGTATACCCGATAATTTTCAGGCTTGTGTGCTTCTTTACGGCTTTCACCTTTCTGTGCAGGAACGATATCATCGCCTTCGTTGCCGCCGTTGTCGGCACGCTGATGATGTTCGTGTTCATCTTCGCAATGGCGCAGCTGGCTGATATCGAGCTGACGTGGCACCTCGCAGTCAGCGACCTGATGCAGCTTATGGACTTCTCGAATACAACGCAGGGCTTCCTTGACGGCAGGGACATCACCGTATTCAAGGCTCCGATAGAGACTGCGGCGGCTGTACGCTCGCTGATAGCGTCGTTCGGGATAGGCTCGTTCTGGCTCTTCGGCGGCTATATGCTCTACCGCAAGCGCGACATTTCGTAAGGAGGGACTGCTATGCTCGATATTATGCGTTTTCAGTTCCGTCAGCTGATAAGGAAAAAGATAGTGTACGCTATCACTCTGCTGATTTTTGCTGTGCTGTTTATGATAATGTTCTTCAGCGGTTCAGCCGAGGAGCCTGTTACTAAGGCGTCCGAATTCGCACCGAATATGCTGTCGGTATTCATAGGCTGTGCGGCTCTCGCGGCGGGCTCGCTCGTGGGAATGGTATGCGGCGACGATATGTCCGACAAGACCATCAACCACGAAATAATGGCAGGCAGGAGCCGTGCCGCGTCCTACCTCGGGCGCGTGATACCCGTGCTCATCGCCGCTCCGATAGTGGCGCTGATAGTGTACGGAGCTCCGTTCCTGCTGTACGGTGCGCTGTACGGCTGGGGAGACACGCTCTCTGTATCTGCGGTGGTGACGCGGTGCCTGCTCGCAATGCTGCCCATGCTCAGGCTGTGCGCCTTTATGGCAATGCTCACATTCATTGTCAAGAATGGATTGATAACCGTTACGGCGGCAATGGCTCCGAGCTTCATCACCATCGGTCTTGCAATGGGCGCGGCACAGTCCTCGGCTGTTTTCGGCAAGCTCATGGAGCGCCCGTGGCTTATCAGCGTTGCAGACCTCGCGTACTACGGCTCGTTCGACAGCTGGTACACCTACGACCTCAATATGACGATGTTTTACACGTTCTATACGGCGATTCCTGCGGGGAGCATTGCTATGACGGCGATACTCTCGCTCGCGATGACGGCGGTGTACCTCGTCATCGGTTACCACTACTTCCACTTCGACGATATGGACTGAAAGGAGGCGTCATAATATGAAGCTTTGGGACATCATCAGAATATGCGCGTGTATCGCCTCCTGCGGAGTGCTGTGGTGGGCGGCGGGGCGCTCGGAAAAGGTTAGGAGCCCGAAATGGCGGCGCCTCTGGCTGCTTGCGCCTCTGCTCGCTCTGCCGATAGACAAGCTCGGACCCGATCGGGCGCTGCTGCCGCTGTACATCGGCGCAGTCGCGGCGTTCTGCGGCTTCTTCGCGCAGAAGAGGCAGGCAAAGCGTGCTCTCGCAGCCGCGGGAGCGCTGTGCATGGCGGCGAGCTTCCCCTCGTGTCTGCTGGACCCTCGCTACCGCGCTAAGGACTACCTCGGCGACTTCGAGACGGGCTTTGCGTGTATGCGCGAGCACTACGTCCTCACCGAGCACAAGGGAATCGACTGGGACGCGCTCTACGACGAGTATCAGCCGATATTCGCCGACATCGACGAGAGGCAGGACGTCGGCGCGAATGCTATAGCATGGGGTAAATTCTGCGGCGAGTTCCACGACGGACACGTCGGCTACGTCTACAAAAAAGAGGACGTCGGCACAGTCAATGAAGCGCTGAAAAAGGCTCTCGGCAACGACTACGGACTCGCAGTAATGCACTGTACAGACGGCAGCTTCGCGGCGGTGAACGTCGACGAGAGCCTCGCGGCGTACGGAATACACAACGGCACCGTCATCACGGCATGGGACGGCAAGGCTCCCGACGAGGTGAGCAAGTCCTCGCCGCTGTACGACTGCAACATCTTCTCCTACAACGAGGGCACAGAGGAGGCGGATTTCGAGATAGGCAGCTTCCCCGACATCGACAACGAGATTTTCTGGAGCAGCATTTTCGCCGCGGGTATCGGCGGGGACACGGTCGAGGTCACATTCATCGCCGACGACGGCTCGGAGCAGGTCGCACAGCTCCCGAAAACAGGCGGCTACATGGAGCGCTTTTCCGACACGCTGAAAAAGCTCAAGAAGGGCGTGAACATCGGCAACCTCCGGTGGAAAAAGGTGAGCGATACCGCTGCCTGCCTGCGCATCAAGGGAATGAGCTTCGACTCGAAGTCCTACAGCTCAGTGGACGATGACGCCTACGACGAGATGAAGGACGAGATCCGCGAGACTATACTCAGCTATCAGTCCGAGGGCGTGAAGGACGTCATCATCGACCTGCGGAGCAACGGCGGCGGCTCGCCCCACATGGTGAACAGCGTGCTGTCGATGTTCGCTCCCAAGGGCGAGCACTACTGCCTCACGAATGCGGTCTGGGACAAGGAAAACGCCTGCTGGGCGCAGGACGCGGACGGCAATTACCTCAGGGGCGATGATATCACCTATCAGGGCGAGCAGCTCCTCGGGGACGGCAGGGTCATAATCATTGTCAACTCGCAGAGCGTCAGCGCCGCAGACATGATGACCAAGGAGGCTGAGAGCCTTGATAATATGACCGTTATCGGCTTCACGGGTCCCAACGGCTCGTCGCAGGCTGTGGGAATGAAGTCCGCGCAGAACGGCAGTATCAGCTTCTCGAACTGCATAGTCCTCGACAAGGACGGCAGTATAATGATAGATTCGGGCACCGACAGACAGAGCTCCGACGGCGACGGCGTGCAGATAGTGCCGTTCGACTCCGAGGCGATAAGCGCTCTCTTTGACAGCGGCGAGGACTATCTCCTTGATAGGGCGCTGGAAATGCTGAAATAACGAAAGGGCGGACACTTGTCCGCCCTTTCGTTTATTTGATAAGATAATCCCTGAGGCTCTTGTCGCCGCCTGTGGAGAGGTACGAATAGTAGGCGAGAATAGCCGAGGCGTCCTTCGCGTCGACCTTGCCGTCGCCGTTTACGTCAGCCGCCGCGACCTCCTCGGGAGTGAGCGCCGATTCGCCGCCCGTGGACACCTTCGCATATTCAACGAGGACGAACGAGGCATCGTTGGCGTCGATCTTGCCGTCGCCCGTGGGGTCGCCGAAGGAGACTTCCTTGGCGGGTGTTGTCACCGTGGTGGTGACGGGCTCGGTCGTTGTCTCGGGAGCGGTGGTGGTTGTAGCTTCGGTTGTTGTAGCTTCTGTAGTGGTTTCAGCAGTTGTAGTCGTTGCCTCAGTGGTGGTTGCTTCTGTTGTAGTAGTAGTGGTCGTCGTTGTTTCTGTTGTCGTTGTTGTTACAACTTCATCAACATAGGTTATTTCTATATTTTCTTCCTTAACTACATCGGACGAGGGAACGCCTGTAACCTTAACGTGTACATTATACGTTCCCGCCTTGGTATTATCAACGTCCTTAGTATCCACAATGACTTCAAAGGGCTTGATCAACATATTTGATTTGTGCGCAATAGAAAAAGCGTTTTGAGGTCTCAGGAATGTTTGGTCAATATAAAATTCCAATCCGCTTATTCCCGCAACCGTTTCATCGCTGAAATGAACAGCGGCATTCACCGTAAAAGCACAGCCCGTCAGGTCAAGCTTTTCGCCGACATTAAACACCGTCTTTTCGGGCATAGACTTAAAATTGACAGTTGCCTCCGAAGATGTGACGGTCAGTACCTCCTCCTTTTCGATAACCTCTATCTCAAAGGTCGCTTTGTTTGAGGTTGCCAACGTAGCTCCGAAGTCATCAACAAGACAGCATTCTACGGTCAGCGTCTGCTTGCCGAGCTTGCTTGTGTCAAGTCCGTCTATCGCAATGATAGTGTTGCCGACGTCTCCGTAAACCTCTACGAGCCTGTCCTCGCTTGTGCCGTCCGCGTAATTGATAGTCACGTTGACCTTCATATCGGTCACGTCAACATAGTTTCCCGAATTCAGCAAGTACTTCGTCTGTTCGGGCAATTGCGCTATCGAGAGCTCAACGCTGCTTATATCAGATTCATCAAGTGTCTTGCTCGCTGAATTAAAGAGTGGCGATGAATAAGCTTGTACCGCAACGGACTCACCGCCCGCAAATGTACCTGTACCGCTTACCATAGCCATAGCCATTGCCGCCGCTAAAATTTTCCTCAATTTCATTTTTTTACCTCCTAAAATAAAAATATATTTCCATTATACCACATTTCCCCGAAAAATCAATAGCAAATTTTCGCAACCCGCCGACGGCGGAACTCTGCCCTGCGACCTTCCTCGGATTTCTTGCTTCCCGCACTTGACAAATCCGCGCGTTTGTGATACTATTATCGTATACAGCAAAGCTATGACGAGGAAGGCTTTATCCGAAGCGCTGTTTTCAGAGAGCTGCCGCAGGGTGCGAGGCAGCAGCAGTCGGGATAACGCACACCCCCTCCGAGTTCGTCCAATAAACGACGGGCGCTCCCGTTACAGAGCCAATGAGATACGGAGCCGCGCTCCGTGTGAATCAGGGTGGAACCACGGTATATTATCGTCCCTCGTGCCTAATCATAGGCGTGAGGGACTTTTTTGTCACCTTGCGCACGGGAGGTGAAAAATTGAGCAATATCAAGTACAACGAGCAGGAGGAGGCGTTCGAGCTTCCGTATAAGCTGTGGGGAGAGACCATGACCGTCCGCTTCTACGTCGACGAGGAGGCGGATATCATGAAGAACCTCAAAGCCGTCGCGGAAAAGCTCGCGAAGCTCGACGGCAGCCGCCGACAGATAGCCGAGCTCCTCATCGACGACGGCTTCTACGAGGGCGGCGACCCCGATGCCCTCGCGAAAAAGCTCGCGCTCGAAAACCCGTACGTCGACCTCGACGACGAGGAGGTCGTCCTCTGCTTCGACGTCAGCACCGACGACGGCTATATGCAGGCTCCCGCCCACGCCGAGCTCTTCGGCGATATATTTGAAATTACGGGCTGGGTCACATGAACGACCGGCCCATACGTAAGGATATCCGCCTCGACGGGTATGATTACAGCACGAACGGCGCGTATTTCGTGACCATTTGTACCAAGGACAAAATGTGCATATTTTGGGAAAACAATGATAAATACGCACCATTACATTCGGATTCCGCAGGACCCGATGTAGGGGCGCACAGTGTGCGCCCGCAAATGGCAGAACATCCTGTAGGGGCGCATTCCGTGCGCCCGCAGAATGGCAAGAATATCCATTTATCGCACATAGGTTGGGCTGTCAAGCGTTCGTTTAAAACGGTATCATCATATTACAAAAACGTGTTTTTTGATAGGTACGTAATAATGCCAAACCACATACACGTTATTATTCGTATTGACGCAAGGCGTAGCGATTTTGTTAACGGCGGGCGCACGGAATGCGCCCCTACAGTTTCGCAGGTGGTGAAAAATCTGAAGGAAAATGTCACCCGTGAGATTGGCTTCCCGATATGGCAGAAATCGTTTTACGACCGCATAATCCGAAACGAGCGGGAATACCGCGCATATTGGCAATACATCGAGAGCAATCCCGAGAATCGGGAGAGCGACGAATTATTCAGCGAAGAATAACATTATAAGGAGAGATAACCATGATAAAATTAACACTGAAGGACGGCAGCGTCCGCGAGGTCGAGTCCGCACAGCCCGCGTCCGAGATAATCAAGGGCATCGGCATGGGACTTTACAAGGCGGCTTGCTGCGTAAAGGTAAACGGCGAGGTCAAGGACCTGCGCACCGTCATCGACAGCGACTGCGAGTTCGAGGTATGTACCTTCGACACCCTCGACGGCAAGAAGACCTTCTGGCACACCGCCTCACACATTATGGCTCAGGCTGTAAAGAGGCTGTATCCCGCGGCTAAGCTCGCTATCGGTCCCGCTATCGAGAACGGCTTCTACTACGACTTCGACCTCGAGAAGCCCTTCACTCCCGAGGAGCTCGAGAAGATAGAGGCTGAGATGAAGAACATCGTCAAGGAGGGTCTCGTGCTCGAGCAGTTCGAGCTCGCGCCCGCCGACGCTATCGCCAAGCTCAGGGAAATGGACGAGCCCTACAAGGTAGAGCTCTGCGAGGAGCACGCAGACAAGGGCGAGCCTATCTCGTTCTACAAGCAGGGCGACTTCACCGACCTCTGCGCGGGTCCTCACCTCATGGACACTTCGCCCGTCAAGGCGTTCAAGCTCATCTCATGTACAGGCGCTTACTGGCGCGGCAACGAGAAGAACAAGATGCTCAGCCGCGTATATGCCATCGCCTTCCCGAAGGCTTCGCAGCTTGACGAGTACCTGAAAATGATAGAGGAGGCTAAGCTCCGCGACCACAAGAAGCTCGGCAAGGAGCTCGGACTCTTTATGTTCGACCACACCGCTCCCGGTATGCCCTACTGGCTCCCGAGAGGCTGGAAGCTCTTCAACGCCCTGCTCGACTACTGGAGAGGCGTTCACGAGGACCACGGCTACACCGAGATATCGGGTCCTGTGCTCTCGAAGAAGGAGCTGTGGGTGACCTCTGGTCACTGGGACCATTATCAGGACGGTATGTTCGTTATCCCCGCAGAGGAGGACAACGAGGTCTACTGCGCAAAGCCGATGAACTGTCCCAACGCTATCAAGGTATACATGAACAAGCAGCGCTCGTATAAGGAGCTCCCGCTGAAATTCAATCAGGTGGACGTTATCCACCGCAAGGAGAAGTCGGGCGAGCTCAACGGTCTGTTCCGCGTTCAGCAGTTCAGACAGGACGACGCTCATATCCTCGTTACAGAGGAGCAGATAGCCTCCGAGATAAACGACATCATGGATATAGCTACCGAGATGTACAACGTGTTCGGTCTTTCGTACAAGGCGGAGCTCTCCACGCGCCCCGACGACTACATGGGCGATATCAACGTATGGAACAAGGCTGAGGCT
Organism: Ruminococcus sp.; assembly: GCA_030530245.1. Classification (GTDB taxonomy): domain Bacteria; phylum Bacillota; class Clostridia; order Oscillospirales; family Ruminococcaceae; genus Ruminococcus. The sequence continues at coordinate 9,479 of JAUMVH010000004.1, read as the reverse complement.
GACCTCAAGGCTATCCTCGAGGAGAAGTACGGTCCCGACGGCTACGAGCTCAACGAGGGCGACGGCGCGTTCTACGGTCCGAAGATAGACCTCAAGATGAAGGACGCTATCGGTCGTGAGTGGCAGATGGGCACTATCCAGCTCGACTTCCAGCTCCCGCTCAACTTCAAGATGAAGTACATCGCCTCCGACGGCTCCGAGAAGCAGCCCGTTATGATTCACCGCGCTATATTCGGCTCGTTCGAGCGTTTCATCGGTATCATCACCGAGAACTTCAAGGGCGCGTTCCCGTTCTGGCTCTCGCCTATGCAGGTGGGTATCGTGCCTATTCGCACCGAGCACAACGAGTACGCGAAGAAGGTCGCAGACCTCCTCAAGAAGAACCGTATCAGGGTCGAGGCTGACTACACCGACGACAATATGAAGAACAAGATCAAGAAGTTCAAGGACTTCAAGGATCCGTACGTTGTGATCATCGGCGACAGCGAAGCCGCGAATGAGCAGGTCTCCATCAACATCAGAGGCAACAAGCAGCTCAAGAACGTGCCGCTCGAGAAGTTCATCGAGATGTGCCGCACTATGAACGAGGAGCACTCGCTCGACGTCATAGATACGCTGTAATAACGCAGAACAGCTCCCGAAGAGATATGCCTCGGGAGCTGTTCTCATTTGACATTGTCCGCCCGCAGTGGTATAATACAGGTATGGGTACTGCATAACGGTAGGCGGTTCTATTCTTTCCCTCGGAAACGGGGGTGAGTTAAGATGACTATACTTGAATTATTAACACTTATGTTACTTATAGTTGCAATTATAGACCTTAGCAATAACAAAAAGAAATAACCGCCCCAGTCCAAAGGATACGGTTATTTCTGAATAACAATATCTGAGGGAGAACCGCTTATCGCAGTACCCTCTTTATTTATATTATATCATAGATTCTGCAAATGTCAAGCCCTGCGGTCAATACGCGCCGAAAATGGTTTTCAGTATCGTCAGCACCTTCTGACCCGTAGTCGTCGAGTACACTACCTCCGACGCGCGGTCGGGGGTGTTGGTGATGATGTTGTCGACTCCGAGCGACATCATTTTCTGCATCTCGCCCTTGTTGTCGACCGTCCACACGAATATGCGCTTGCCGTTCTGATGGGCGTTGTTGACGACAGTCGCGTTCACGAGGAGGTGGTTCATGCTGAGTGCGTCGATGTATTTGAGCTGCATGAACGCCGTAGTCGTGGCGACGTTCGCGATGAGCCCCGTCTTGATGTCGGGGTCGAGCTGCTTGACCCTCTTTATCGCCGCGTACGAGAACGACGTAACGTAGCACGAGCCCTCGAGGTCATACTCCTTTATCGCCTCGACCGTTTTCTCGACGGTGAGGTTGGTGTTGCCGTGGTCCTTTATCTCGATGTTGTAGAGCTTCTTATCGCCCACGAGGTCGAAAACCTCCGTGAGAAGCGGTATACGCGCGTCGGGGAAGTCCTCCTCGCTGACGTACTTGCTTATGACGTTTAGCTTTTGCAGCTCGGCGTAGGAGTAGTCGCTGAGCTTGCCCGTACCGTGGGTGGCGCGGTCGAGCTTCTCGTCGTGGAAGACCACGAGCTGCTCGTCCTTGGTGAGCTGGACGTCGAGCTCGATGTAGTCGGTATTGCTCTCGAGCGCCTTTTCAAAGGCGTAGAGCGTATTCTCGGGCGCTTCCTTCGAGCAGCCGCGGTGAGCCGTCACCTGCGTGCGCGTGATTATGCCCACGTTGAGGTTGATGTTGCCCTTGTGGAGCGCGCTGAGGTAGGAGTAGTTGAGAAGCAGGCTCGCCGAGATTATCGAGACGTAGAGTATCACCCTCGGAGCTCTGCCGAGCTTGTAGGTCGTGCGCTCGGGGAGAGTTATCTTCGTATCCTCGGGGACGTCGACGAAGAATCTGCCTGTCAGCCAGCACATGACCGCGGGCGTTGATATGAACGCGGCTATGGCGGTGAATATCTCGCCCTCGTATTTCAGCACCTTCAGCGACGATACGAGCGCCTTGTTAGGGCTCGTGAAGCCCTTGATGAACAGCAGCACCGCGAAGCTTATCACGAAGGTGATGACAGCGGTCGCCGCCACGATGAACAGGCTCCACAGCACGAGCGAGAGCACGTACTTCATCTTCTGCCCGATGATGAGTTTGCGGCTCTCCTGCGTGCACTCATACAGCGGCTTGTCCGTGAGCACGAGGAAGTGCAGGCTGTAGCTTCGGCTGACGATTATCATGGCGAAAGCCACCTGCACGGCGATGTAGACAGCGAGAGCTCCGCGGGTATTTATCGCGTGGAAGGCGTCGCGGAGTATCGGCAGGAGCGGCGCGAGGAATATGCTCGAGGAGATGGTGTACTGCGCGATGGGCATATACACCATGAATGAGAGGAAGCAGAGCAGTCCCTTGCCGCGGAAAGCCTTCTTGAAGGCGAAAAAGCCCGTTCGGAACATACCTATGACCGACAGCCGCTCGCCCCTGTAGTAGCAGGAGTAGCACGCCGCGAGCCCCGACAGCTCCATAAACGAGAATACCGCCGAGAAAAACAGTATCAGCAGTATCGCGATGACGGTCGCGGGGTTTTTGAGGTATATCCACACCTTCTCGTCGGAGAGGTAGCGGACGTTCGATATCTTCATCGTCAGCTTCAGCAGAAGCGTGAGCAGGGGGGCTCCCACAGCGAGGAGCAGGAGCTTGAGTATAAGCTCATACAGCAGTATATCGGGCAGGGCTCGCAGGAGCAGTCCGATAGACCTGAAAAAATTCTTCTTCATATGTTTTCACGGTCAATTTCTTTTATTTAACGCCTGACGGCGGTTATTGCATACACATTTATTATAAGGCTTTATATCGGCAATGTCAAGACGAAACAGAAAAAGCGGCGGGCGGATGTGGGCATCCGCCCCTACGATCCTGAGGTATCGTACCTGTATGTAGGGGGCGATGCCCTCATCGCCCCGCACATATCTCGGCTTTGCCGCATATTCCCGTACAAAATAAAAGTGCCGCACCCGCGGCGCCGAATAAACAAGAAGCAAAGAGCCGCTCTCAACAGACCTTTGCGTCCTGCTTATCGGTTTGTCGCCGTCAGGTACAGCTACAGGAAAAAGAAACAAAATATAGAAGGGGAATTGGGGGATCACTTGATCCACCTATAATATACATAACGAACCTTAAAATAATCTTAAAGTAACCTTAAAAATGCTTTAAGTCTGAGGAAAATTTTTCAGCCTGTGAATTTAGCCTTTACTATGCTGTAGCCGTAGGGCGCTATCGTGAGGGTGCCGTCGGAGTAATCGCCGCAGAAGCCCTCCATATGCGTGAAGGACGAGAAGTATTCGTCCACGCCGCGGAGCGTTATCGTGTCGCCCGTGCGGTTGACGAAGAAGAGGTAGTCCAGCGGACTGCCCTGCCGTGTGAACACGATCATGCGCTCGTCGGGGAGATGTCCGTCCTTGAGGGCGAAGTAAGTCCTGCCCGCCTTGAGGTTTGGTATGGACCTCCTCACGCGCCCGAGCTCCTTCACGTACTCGATGAGCTCGCCGTCCTCATAGCCCCACGGGTAACAGCGGCGGTTGAAGGGGTCCTTGTAGCCCTGCAAGCCTGCCTCATCGCCGTAGTAGATACACGGCACGCCCGGGAGGAAGTACATCAGCGCAAGTGCCGATTTGAGGAGGTTTTTGCCGTAGCGGTACTGCTCGTCGGAGAGCCAGCGCTCCGCCATCCAGTCCTTGCTCTTGTCGTCGCAGTATTCGCCGCCGAGACGGTTTATCGCGCGCTCGATGTCGTGGGTTGAGACGAAGTTCATCAGCACGTCTATGGCGGGCTTGGGGTAGTGCTCGAGTATCGTCATCACGGAGTAGATGAACTCACGCGGGTCGCCGCCCTTTACGTAGCTGAGTATCGCCTCGCGGAAGGGGTAGTTCATCACAGAGTCGAGCTGGTCGCCGAGGAGATAGCGGCGCTTTATGCCGTAGCTCTCCTTGTTGGAGGCGTCCTCCCACACCTCGCCGATGATTATCTTCTCCTTGCCGAACTTCTTCACCGACTTGCGGAGGTTGTTGAGGAACTGGTCGGGGAGCTCGTCTGCCACGTCGAGGCGGAAGCCCGCCGCGCCCTTGCTCAGCCAGTAGTGGAGGATACCCTTCTCGCCGCAGATGAAGCGGGTGTAGTCCTCGTTGTTCTCGTTGACGTTGGGGAGGGTGTCGATGCCCCACCAAGCCTCGTACTGGTCGGGGTAGTCGATGAAGCTGTACCAGCTGTAGTATTTGCTGTCGCGCGACTGATAGGCGCCGGGCTCGGGGTATCTGCCGTACTTGTTGAAGTAGATGCTGTCGGCGCCCGTGTGCGAGAACACGCCGTCGAGTATCACTGATATGCCGAGCTTTTTCGCCTCGCGGCAGAGCTCCGCGAACTCCTCGTTCGTGCCGAGGAGGGGGTCAGCCTTGGAGTAGTCGGCTGTATTGTAGCGGTGATTCTCGTGAGCCTCGAATATGGGGTTGAGGTAGATACAGGTCACACCAAGCTCCTTCAGATAGGGGAGCTTCGACTGTATGCCCGCGAAATCGCCGCCGAAGTAGTCGTTGTTCCATACGTGACCGTGCTCGTCGGGTCTGTACCACGGCGTGCCGCCCCAGTCCTCGCGGAGGACGCGCCCGTTGGGGATATGCTTCTTGGGCTTGCCGCTGCTGCAGAAGCGGTCGGGGAATATCTGGTACATTATGCCGCCCTTGAGGAAGTCGGGGGTCTGGTAGTCCTTGGCGTAGACGGTGAGCTGGAAGAGGTCGCCCTCACGCTCGGCGCCCTCGTGGCAGTTGACGCGCTTGATGTAGTGCCTGATACCGCCGCACGTATACGAGAAGTAATAGTAGTGCACATCGCTGTAGCGCGCCTCGTACTCGCAGGAGTAGACTATGCAGTCGCCGTCCTCGCCCGAGGGGCTCATATGTATGAAGCGCTCCTTGAAGCCCGTCCTGAAAAGCACCAGTACAGGCGGGAAATCGGGGCGTATATCCCTGTGGAGCCTGATAGAGAAGCGGCAGGTCTCGAACTGCTTTATCGCGCCGAATATGGACTTGCAGCCGAGATCCCATGTGTCGTATACAGGTTTCACGGACATCTCCTCCTTTGCAGAGCAAATTTTAAGAAAGTATATATCGGGCAAAATTTTATACTAAAAGTTGAACGGGAAAAGGGGACAGCTGTGCGCTATTATGATAAATCCTTTATCACAATAGCTAAGTGAATAGTGAATAGTGAAGAACGAATAGTGAATAGCTGCGGTGTGCCTTACGGCACATATTTCAGATCAATCGCCGAAGGCGATACCATAACTATTCACTATTCACTTATCACTATTCGTTATTCACCAAGAATCAGCCATAGAGAAGCAAATGCTTCTTTATGGCTGATCCGCACAGGGACGTCCCCTGTTGAATCTGTTATTATCTGAGGTACCAGATGTTGTCGGCGTACTCGGTAACAGCGCGGTCTGCGGAGAATATTCCCGCGCCTGCGATGTTGTTGAGCGACATCTTTGCCCACTTGGGCTTGTTGTTGTAGCACTCGGTGATGTATGCCTGTGCCCTTCTGTAGCTGTCGAAGTCCGCAAGCACCATATACGGGTCACGCATACGGAGCGAATCCGCAACGTCCACGAAGGTACAGCCGTTGATGCCGTGGTACATACGCTCGATAGCCTCGTTGATACGACCGTCGTTCTTGAAGTAGCTCTGCGGGTCGTAGCCGCGCGCCTTGAGGTCGTTGACCTCGGGGGTGGTCATGCCGAAGATGACGATGTTGTCGTCGCCTGCGGCCTCCTTTATCTCGATGTTGGCGCCGTCGAGGGTGCCGAGGGTTATCGCGCCGTTGAGCATGAGCTTCATATTGCCCGTACCCGAAGCCTCCGTACCCGCGAGGGATATCTGCTCGGAGATATCAGCGGCAGGCATGAGGTGCTCGGAGAGCGTTACACAGTAGTTCTCGAGGAATACCACCTGAAGCTTGTCGGATATGCGCGGATTCTTCCTTATCTCCTCGGAGATAGCCCATATGAGCTTTATTATCTGCTTTGCGAGGTAGTAGCCCGGAGCCGCCTTAGCCGCGAAGATGTAGGTCTTGGGCGTGAAGGGAGCGTCGGGGTTGTTGAGCAGATAAGCGTAGTCTGCGAGGATATTCATGACGTTGAGGTGCTGTCTCTTGTACTCGTGGAGGCGCTTTACCTGTACGTCGAAGATGCTGTCGGAGTCGAGGATTATGCCGCTGTTCTTCTTGACGTACTTCGCGAAGCTCTCCTTAGCCTGCTTCTTTACGGCGAGGAGTTTGCTGAGCACTTCCTTGTCGTTCTCGAACTTGCGGAACTTCTCGAGCTCTGCACCGTCCTTGATGAACTTGGTGCCGATAGTGTCCTTGAGGAGCTTTGTCAGCGCGGGGTTGGACTGGTACAGCCAGCGTCTGTAGGCGATACCGTTGGTTACGTTCTTGAACTTCTCGGGCGTGTTCTCGTACTCGTCGTGGAATACGGACTCCTTGATTATCTCCGAATGGAGCTTGGATACGCCGTTTACACTGTGCGAAGCCGCAACGCAGAGGGTCGCCATGTGTATCTGGTTGTCCTTGATGATGGACATACGGGTGGTCTTTGCGCTGTCGCCGCCGTTGCGCTCCATGAGCGACTGGCAGTAGCGGTTGTTTATCTCAACGATGATGGAGAATATACGCGGTATGATGTGCTTTACGAGGTTGACGTCCCACTTCTCGAGAGCTTCCGCCATAACGGTGTGGTTGGTGTAGGCGAAGGTCTTGGTGACGATATCCCAAGCCTTATCCCAGCCGTAGCCGCAGTCGTCGAGGAGGACTCTCATCAGCTCGGGGATAGCGAGGGTGGGGTGGGTGTCGTTGATGTGGATAGCCACCTTGTCAGCGAGGTTCTCGAGCGTGCCGTAGACCATCATGTGGTTGTTTACGATATCGCCTATCGAAGCCGCGCAGAGGAAGTACTGCTGTCTCAGACGGAGGCTCTTGCCCTCGAGGTGGTTGTCGTTGGGGTAGAGTATCTTCGAGATGGCGTTAGCGATAGAGTTCTGAGCGAGCGCGCTTGCGTAGTCGCCCTTGTTGAACATCTTCATATCGAAGCTCGGAGCCTTCGCCGACCACAGACGGAGCACGGATACGCCCTCTCCGCCGTAGCCCGATACGTACATATCATAGGGTGTGGCAACGACTGTATTGTAGTTCACGTGCGAGATGTAGTGGTACTGGTTGTCCCAGTATTCCTGCAGGTCGCCCTCGAAGTGGATATCAATGGAGAGCTCGGGCTTGGGCACGAGCCATACGCTTCCGCCGGGGAGCCAGTTGTCGGGGAGCTCTGTCTGCCAGCCGTCCTCGAGCTTCTGCTGGAAGATGCCGTACTCGTAGCAGATGGAGTAGCCCATCGCGGGGAAGCCCGTAGTTGCGAGACCGTCGAGGTAGCACGCGGCGAGTCTGCCGAGGCCGCCGTTTCCGAGACCTGCGTCGGGTTCATATTCGTATACCTTGTCGAGGTTGATGGTGTGCTCCTTGAGCATTGAGCGCACCTCGTCCGCAATTTCAAGGTTGTAGAGGCTTGTCTTGAGAGAACGACCCATGAGGAATTCCATTGAGAGGTAGTATATCTGCTTGCCGCCGACAGAGTGAGTGTGGTTTATGAAGCTCTGTCTCTTGGAAGCGAGGATATCGACAACTATGGACGAGAGCACCTGATATACCTGCTTATCGGAAGCCTCCTCGGGAGTAACGCTGTAAAGCGACTGGAGCTTTTTGGGGAACTCCTGCTTTATCTGTTCAATAAGAGGATTTGTTTTCTTTGCCATATAAAATCTCCGTTCTGTCGTAAGTTACGACGTTATTACCGCTTGTATAGATCTTGTCCTCGTGAATCGACGTTGTATTGCTGAATTTCCGCTGCTGTGATTACAAGTAGTATATATCATATTGTACCACTTTTTCGCGTTTTTTTCAACTGTATAATTCAACAAATATTTATCAACGTAATTTACATATTACTGAAAAACCGTTGCAAAAATCGTCGCTGTGCAAAAATAAAATCGGAATTCTTTGTGCAGAGTGCCAAATATGAATTTTATATCGCAGTTTGATTTGCGCACATTGCCCATGCGAAAACTGACTGCGAGTTTTACAAATATATTTAAAAAATAAAACTTGCAAAAACAGTAAAAAACATTTGAAATCCCGCGGAATATGTGATATAATATATTTACTTACATTTTCCGCACGGAAAAATGATGTGTAGGAACGAAAAATAAAAAAAGAGAGGATATGATACCCAATGGAAAAGAAAAAAGGTCTGTTCATACTGAAACTGTTTATCATCATCATCTGCGCTTCGTCTGTCATCGTTTCGCTGGCAGTGAATATCCTGTTCACAAGGAACAGCACACCTCACCTCTTCGGCAGATATATCTACGTTGTCGGCGACGACAACCCCATGCCGAGCGACGTTTCAACGGGTTCTGCCCTGCTCGCCAAGGAAGCCGACGGCGTGAGCCTTGCGGTGGGCGACATCGTCCTCTGCTACCCCGCCGATAATCCCGAAAAGCTCAGCCTCAGAAGCATCAACTACATCGTTGAAGCCGAGGAGGGCTCGGAGGAGAGATACTACACCAAGGACGCTATCCACGAGGATACGGTAGATTCCATCGCCAAGGACAAGGTGGTCGCGATATGCACGGGCTACCCCGAGAGCCCCGAGCTCGGCGCCTTCATCAGATTCGGTCAGAGCATCAAGGGTATCCTCATAATGCTCGTTGCGGCAAGCATTATCCTCGTAATATTCATCATCGCTGCTATCGCCAGGGCTGTCAGCGGCAAGGACGATATGGACGACGAGTTCGACTTCTACGAATATCAGAACGACGAGGAAGCTCCCAAGCTCGGCTCGAGAAAGAACACCGAGCCCGCTTATGACGCTCCTCAGGACAATTACGCAGCCTCAGAGCTCGAGCGCAAGAAGATGTCCATCGCCGAGAACTTCAGTCAGAAGGAAGTAAACCACGATTCTCCCTATCAGAAGGAGAAGGAGCGCACGATGCAGTTCAAGGCTCAGAAGGGCAGCCTTACCAATACTACCTCGTTCCCGACAGCGAGCAGCTCCGCAGAGTCCTCGTTCGCGGCAAGAAATATCGGCGCGCAGTCCTCGACTGCTCCCACCGCTGACGCTCTCCGTGAGGAAATGCTCAGAAAGACGGCAGAGGCAGAGCGCACGGGTCAGTTCGCGGCTCCCGCAGAGAGCGCAGTTCCCGATAATACGGGCGTTCTTTCGACTTCGGCTGTCGAGCAGATGACGAAGACCGACGCTCCCGCATACAGCGCACCCGCACGTCCCGCGGCGGCTCCGAGAAAGAGCAGCACGCCCGACATCTCCGATATCATCAGCAAGACCGAGTCCCGCAGCAGGACGAAGGACCCC
>JAUMVH010000177.1 GCA_030530245.1 Ruminococcus sp. | reverse complement strand
AATCCCTGATATATTCATTATGTCCTGAAACCAAGCTGTATCAGTCAATTATATTTTACTTCATCTGCTGCAAAAAGTCAAGACTGACTTGTCGAAAGGACTTGGATCTGCGTCATATATGTGCTGCAATGTCTTATGGAAGCACGCCTGCGCTGACGTCGATAGGTGCGCTGTGAGGGGAGACCTCCCGCAATGAAAATGTCTGAATCGTTATGCGGAGATTATCAAGAGGATATGTGTGCAGCTGCCGCGAAAAAAACAGCGTATGCATTTTCGCTGCATACGCTGTTTCTGATTCAGTCCGCTAAGCGGAAAAGTGCCGATATACCGCCGTTTCCGATAGATATGAATTCCTCCTCGCCGAAGTGGTAATAGCCGCCGAAGCTGAGCTCTTCGCCCTCGTAGAAGCTCACCGTCTCGAGCGTGGTACCGCCTATCTCCTCGGTCCCTGTCTCGACTCTGCCCGTTGTGACCTTACCGTCAATGTTGGTATAGGTGTATGTGCCGTCAGTGTCGATGAACACAGTCCCGTAGTTGCCTGTGTATGGGGAGTCGGGGAGGTTAAAGTCCTTCTCGAGCCATATCCACTTGCCCGCTATCACCGATATGCCCGTGCCCGCGAGCCAAGTCCCGCGCACTAATCGCTCTGTACCGTCGCTGCCTATCGAAAGGACGTGCGGGTCGTCCTCGTTATAGTAGGCGCTGAACTGCACCTTGTTCTCGTAGACGAACTCAACGAGAAGGAGTGAGCTGCTGTCGTAGTATTCATCGCGGCTGACACTTACCTTGCCGAAGTAGGGGATCTGTTCGCTGTCGATATAATGGTAGTAGCAGCCGTCCTCGCTTATCACAAGGCAGGCGATATTTCGCGGCGACTCCTCGACGGAATACCCGTCGCTCGCGACCTGATATAGCCACTGTCCCGCGAGAGTGCTGATGTCAAGATAAGCTTCATCATCAGCGGGTTCAGTTGTGGTCTCGGGAACAGCCGTTGTTTCAGCAGCCGTGTCCGTTTCGTCCTCCGCAGCAGGTATTACGGAGGTCGTAACACGTGAAGTCACAGTACCCGTATTCGTACCCGAGGTCTCCGCCGTCGAAACAGCAGCGACGGGATTCATGATGTCGTCGTCATCAGGTGTCCTGCCGTGCTTCATGATCAAAGCCGTACTGCCGATAAGGACTCCCGCGATGAGCACCACCGATGCCGCCATACTCAGCGGAGCTATCCACTTAGGACGCCTGCTGCGCTCGACTCCCTCCACTACGTCGTTTTCGTTCATATTCATATCTGTGCTGTTTTCTTCCTTTTTCATATTGTACTTCCTTTCGCTCTCGGCGAGTATCCTGTCAAGCTGCTTATCCGAGATGTCGGGACACTTTTGTATAAGTCTGTCCATGGGTTCATTCTCCGCATTTTCGAGGATATCGAATATTTTCTCGTCTTTCATGGCTGCTCCCCCTCACATCGTTACTCCGACCTCGACAAGCTTTGCGCGGAGCCTGTCCATCGCCCGCGAGCACCTCGTCCTGACAGCCGCCGCCGTCATTGACACGGTCTCAGCTATTTCCTTTGAGGTTCGGTTGTAGTAGAATTTCTGAATGAGTATCGTAGAATCGGGCTCTCCGAGCTCGTCTATCTTATCGAGGAGCACCCGACGCAGCTCGGAACGGTCGATGTGCTCGTCGACGCTGAAATCGGATACAAGCTCCAGCATAGCGTTCTCGTCGGTGTCTGCCGTGTAGCCTGCTCGCGCGGACAGGCTCCTGAACCTGTCAATGGCGGTGCGCTTGGCGATAGTGGAGATGAGGCGCTTCACGTCGCCGTCCTGCGAGGTGTCAAGCACGCATTTCAGGAAGATATCGGCGAAAACGTCACTGACACATTCCTCGACGTCCTCGTTCGTACCGCAGCTCCTGAGCTTGTTGAAGACGATAGCGTAGACGTACCTGCCGTACTCCCTGACGAGCGCGCGGTGAGACTCCGCAGGCGAGCGCTTCATCAGCTCGGCGAGTTCCCTGCTTGTCATTCACATTCCTCCTTGCGTCATTTTGTAAGGTCGACCTTTCACTGTAAACAATCGCGGTGCGGACACAAAGTGTTACACCTAAAACGAAAAATTTCGGAAAGCACTTTTCGGCGGCGACAGTGGCTTTTAACCGAATCGGCTGCCGAAAATACTGCGTACCCATTATATCACATCGCATAGGGAATGGCAAGGCGTGCTGGGACGCCTGTCAAAGAATAGTCAATGCTTGAATCTGCGGGGGATATATGGTATAATATCAGCAGTGCTGATATTATATTTATCAGAATACCCTTGCAGATGCGTGCTGCAAGCAGCACTCCCTGCAATCGGGCAATTATACCACATCGCTCCGCTGATGTGGTATAATATCAGAAAGAATGCGAGCGCAGTTCAGCCTGCGCAAAAGGGGATGAAACTATGAAAAACGGTCTGCTCGGACGTGCACTGTCGGCGGCTGTGGGAGCGGCTGTGCTCTCGGCAGCCCTTGCGCCCGTTTCGGCTTCAGCAGCCGACGTCATCGAGACGGAGGGACTTCAGCTCCAGACGGTGCTCGTCGACAACGACGGCAAGAACCTGTGGACGACTGAGTCGTGGGGAGGTCAGAATATCCTTCCGAACACGCGCTGGACGAGCGTAAATATCCACGATTACTACGAGAACGGCTTCGTCAATTTCGAGGTGCGCAATCAGGACTCAGCGGAGGTGAGCTTCCTCGTGGGACTGACCTCGCGCGTCCACGGCGAAACGCAGAGGGCGTACTGGACAAGCCTCGAGAAATACAAGGGGAAGATAACCGCGGGCGATGACTGGAAGTCGTACTCGCTCCCGATAAAGGAGCTTGTGGACGGTCTGCCCGACTCAGGGCTCGACCTCGACAACTTCTGGTATATCGCCATTTCAGGTACGCCAAAGGGCAACACGCTCGAGTTCCGCAACGTCACTATCACCTCCACCGACGACGAGCGTCAGTATCCGTTCATCAAGGTCAATCAGGTCGGCTACGGGCTGAGAGCCCCCAAGACCGCGAGAGTCAGCTATTTCGCGAAATTCGGCTCGCTGACGGGCAAGGAGTGGCAGGTCGTGAACGCGGACACGGGCGAGGTCGCGATGAAGGGGATATTCACCGAGCCCGTGCTCAACGACCACCTCTCGGGCGAGTCCGTACACATTATCAGCTTCGACGACGTCAAGACGGCAGGTACCTATTATATCCGTATCCCCAAGGCGGGGCTCGATGCGTCCGTGCGCTCGCCGCGCGATGTAGAGGAGGGGCTCGAATGTGACGATATCCGCTCGTTCAGTTTCAGGATAGTGCGCGACGTGTACGCCGATCTCCTCAGCGACGTCGAGAAGTATTTCTACTACCAGCGGCAGGGGATAGACCTTGACGCGAAGTACGCGGGCGAGTTCGCACGGCAGAACCTCCACCCCGACGACGTGAAGGTCAGGCGCTGGTCTGACCGCGATAACCCCGACGCTGAGACCTTCGACGTCTCGCAGGGCTGGTACGACGCGGGCGATTTCGGCAAGTATACGACCTCCGCGGCTTCCTCGATAAACGACATACTGCTCGCGTATGAGCTCTACCCGCAGTGGTTCATCGAAATGGACATAAACGTTCCCGAGACTGACCCCGAGAACCCGCTCTACGCCGAAGCTCCGCCGATACTGAGCGAGGCGAAGTGGGAGCTCGATATGCTCATGAAGCTCGAGCACAGCAGCAAGGACGGCTCATTCTACGTCGCCGCCAACTACAGCGATGGCATGATATACCTCGAGGACACGCTGAAAAAGACGTGCGACCACAACTCCGCCAGCTCCGAGCGTGACCTGCGCTCCCACCACGCGACGGCTTCCGTGGCGGCGGTAATGGCACACGCCTACATCGTCTACAAGGACATTCCCGTGTACAGGGACTTCGCGGAGGAGTGTCTCGCCGTGTCCGAGCGCGCGTGGAAGTGGATGAATGACGCCTCAAACGAGCAGCACCCGTCCATAGGCGCCGCGAACCGCACCTACACCTTCACGCAGAAGGAGCTCGACCAGGAGATGTACTGGGCGGCGGGAGCTCTCTTCCGCGCCGAGAAAATGGCGGGCAAGGATGCTGACGCGTATGAAGATTACCTCGTCAGCCACTGCACCGAGGAGAACATCACCGCCTGCTTCAAGGGTGCATCTGTGAGCTATAATCACGCGGGACATTCGTTCCTCGGCTTCTTCAATTACTTCTACGGCAACGAGTCGCCCGATAAGGCGATGACCGACGCGTTTGCCGAGTTTGCCAAGTGGCGCACCCGCACCCTCGGCTACGATATTTGGGGAACCACCTTCCCCGAGTGGGGCTACTGGTGGGGCAGCAACCGCGGAGTCGCGCTCAACTCGATGACGCTGCTGCTCGGCAGTATGATACTCGACGGCGAGGACAATATCCCGCAGGAGGTATGGGACTCCAATCAGTGCGCGCTCGACTATCTGCTCGGAGTGAACCCGCTCTCGTTCTGCTATGTTTCGGGCAGCGGCGAGAACTGCGTCAAGAACATCTACAGCGCGATATACTCCAACCACGCCAAGCTCGACCCGTATAAGTGTCCCGCGGGCTATGTCACCGAGGGTACGAATTACTACAATAACCGCAGCCTGTCCAAGTTCGACGGCAAGTGCTACATGGACAGCGACAGCGAGTGGACTACCAACGAGAACACCATCTACGCAAATGCGACGATGCTCCTGCTCACGGCGGCTGTAATGGAGCATCAGAAGCGGGATACCGTGGTCGGCGACGTCAATGACGACGGCGAGTTCTCGGTCGCGGACGCGGTAGCGCTCAGTCGATGGCTCCTCGGCGACAGGAGCGCAAACGTCGTGAACCGTCGGGCGGGCGACCTCTGCAGCGACTATATGCTCGATACGTTCGACCTCATCGCAATGAGAAAGCTGCTCACGGGCGAAATGTAAAAATCGTCGAAAACAGTTGCATTTTCGATACTGATGTGCTATAATGTTTGTATCAACCGAAAGGAGGGGTCGCTATGATCCTAAATAAAGAAGTATACTGGAACTTGATGGACTACGTTTTCAAGAATCTTCACTTCCTTGAGGAGTGCACGATTCCGAGCGAGATGATAAATATTGATACCTCTGACGAGAAGAGCGTTTATCTCGGTAACTTCATCAAGGAGTATGAATCCGAAAAGTGCCCGAGAGAAGCCATTCTCAGTGCATTACATATTCTTCTTGCACGCGACCTCGTCAAGGTGCTGTACGTTGCTCCCAAGAAGGATTTCCGACTCATCGACCTTACAAGCAAGGGCTATGAGGAGTACCTCGCGCATTTTCAGGTACTGTAAAAAAGCAAACGGCTCCCGTATGTGCTGCGGGAGCTTTTTTGTGCAACTCCGCAAGGAATGATTTGACATCTTACGCGATATGCGCTAAAATAGAAGTGATATGAAACTTTAACGAAAGGACTGAGCTTATGAACATATACAAACGGCTGATAACTCTCGCAGCAGCCGCCATCACGGCTGTATCGGCTTCGGCGCTCCCCGCGATGGCGGCGGCGACTCCCGACAAGGTCGACTACTTCGAGACCGAGAACAACTGGGCGAAGCTCTTGCAGTACACGCTCTGCTTTTACGACGCGAATATGTGCGGTACGGGCGTTGAGGAGAACAACCTCCTGTCGTGGCGCGGAAACTGCCATGTGTACGACGCGAAGGTACCTATGCAGGCTATCGACGACAACCACACGGGTACGAACCT
>JAUMVH010000176.1 GCA_030530245.1 Ruminococcus sp. | reverse complement strand
AGCAGGTCCTCGCGTATTTCCTTCACGCGCTTGAAGCCCGCTGCTGCCGCCTTTTTGTCGGGGATAACGAAGTGGCTCTCCTGCATGATCTTGCGGGTCTCGGTGCGGATACCCTTGGGTATGCGGTCGGCACCGAGGTGGGCGTCGAACTGCACCTCCTCGAAGTCCTTGGGAGCGGAAGCCGCCTTTGCTGCGATGTCCAGCGCGGCGTGGCGCGAGAATACGAGTGCTTCAAGCAGCGAGTTGCTGGCGAGACGGTTGCCGCCGTGGACTCCCGTGTGCGAGCACTCGCCGCATGCGTACAGGTTCGGGAGCGTCGTCTCGGAGTTCTTATCAACGTCGATACCGCCCATGAGGTAGTGCTGGCAGGGAAATATCGGCACGGGTCCTTTTGTGAGGTCCCAGCCCTGGTCGAGCAGGTTCTTGTATATCATCGGGAAGCGCTTCTTGAGGAATTCGCTGTCCTTGTAGCTGATGTCGAGGTAGAAGTCGGTGGACTTCTGCTTGCGCGACTCGAGGATTATCGAGTGCGAAACGACGTCGCGGGGAGCGAGCTCGAGGCGCTCGTCGTAATTGTGCATGAAGCGTTCCTTGTTGCAGTTGAGGAGGTATGCACCCTCGCCGCGAACAGCCTCGGAGATGAGGAAGCACTCGCGGGTGGCGCGGTTGTTGAACGCCGTCGGGTGGAACTGCACGTAGCTGAGGTTCTTTATCTTGGCGCCCATCTCGTAGGCGAAGGTTATGCCGTCGCCCGTAGCGATGGCGGAATTCGTCGTGAACTGGTAGACTCTGCCGATACCGCCCGTCGCGAGTATCATGTAGTGGCAGTTGGCGGTGATGTACTCGTCGTCCTGCGTCTTGAGGAAAGCCGAGTAGCCCGTGGTGGTCTGCTTCACGGCGCACATTATGGTATTTTCCATAATTGTCACGTTCGCGAGCGTCTTCACGTGGTCGAGCAGGGTAGTGGTTATCGCCTTGCCCGTGGAGTCGGCATGGTGGAAGATACGGTGGTGGCTGTGACCGCCCTCGAGGGTGCGGTGGTAGGAGCCGTCGGGGTTCTTGTCGAAGTCGACGCCGAGCTCGATGATACGCTCGATGTCCTGCGCGGCTTCGCTGACGAGGGTGTGAACGGCGTCGACGTTGTTCTTGAAGCCGCCCGCTATCATCGTGTCGTTCTGGTGGTACTGTATGCTGTCGGTGGGGGAGTCGTAAACGCCTGCGATACCGCCCTGAGCGAGCATGGAGTTGCACAGCGGCAGCTCGCGCTTGCAGAGGATGAGGATATTGAGGTCGGAGGGCAGGTTGATGGCGGCGTAGAGTCCCGCGGCGCCGCAGCCTGCGATAATAACGTCATAGTTTACAGACATATATGAGCACGTCCTTTGCCTAAAATTTGCCAAAAATGTGTATACACATATATTATAGCACAGTTCGGCTGAAATGTCACTACTTTTTGAAAAAATAACCGCTCTTTGGAGAACTCGGAATCATATGTAGGGGCGCACAGTGTGCGCCCGCCGAATTGTTAGGGGACGCCTCCCAACGGTCGCCCGTCGATTGTTTGTACGCTTGCGGACGCGCAATGCTACATAAACAAATTGTAGGGGGACACCGCGCAAAAAGGGACAGCAGACCCGCCTGTGAGTGGCAGACGGGTCTGCTGTCCCTTTTATGAACACACCTATTCAATGCATTATGAAAATTCGTATGGGAGGTCTTTTATCTCGCCGAGGATGAACTTTTGCAGCACCCTCGCGTCGTTGACGTTGATGACGCCGTCCTTGAAGCAGTCAGCCGCTTCTATCTGAAGCGCGTTGAAGCTCACGGGACGTGCCAGCAGCGCCTCGTCGTACTCCTTGCCCGCCCTCATCTTGTTGAGCGCGTCCTGATACTCGATGTACTGGAGGATAGTGATATAATCGAACGAATCGACGACTCCGTCGCCCGAGAGGTCGCCCGTAGATTCGGGAACTATCTCGTACAGTGTCGGAAGGTACTGTCCATCGAGCTCCAAGTCGGAGGTATACACCCTCATCTTTTTGCCGGGGTTGTCGGGGTCATCGACGAGCATCATATAGTCGGGGTCCTTTTCGACCTGTATCATCAGAAGCTCCCAGTACCACTCGAAGGGGTCGTCCTTATAGGTGTCGGAATTGCGGTCCTTGTGCTCGTACGTCACCGCGACGCCCATATGCGTCATATCGGGGTCGAGTATGGCTTCCCAGTGACCTTCATCGGAGTTGCGCCACTGGTCGAAAGCGTCGTAGGCGGTACACGGGTCCTCGGAAGCAGCGAGGTTCTCGGCAGCCTTCTTGTAGGGGTAGTTCTCGTCCATGAGGTACTGGTCGAAGTTATCGCCCGACTCATTGTCTATCACGCCTGTCGAGAGCTCCTCGGGCGTGGGGCGGTTGTGGCTGAACTTGTGGACTGATTCTCTGACGCGGACGTGTGAGTAGTCGGAGAGGTGGGGGACGACATAGAGCGGATCCAAGCCGTTTTCGACCCTTGCCTCGTTGACCATGACAGCTATCTCTCTGGCGAGCGCCTGAAGGTCTTCCTGAGTGACCTGCGGGGCATTATCGCCGTTTACGGAGGAGGTAAGAAATGCCAGAGGTGATACGCAGCACACGATGGACAGCGCCAGAGCGAGCGAATAAGTCTTCTTGAAGAATCTCTTTAAGCCAAGCATTGTACCGCACCTCCTTCCAACAGTCCGAGCCTGTCGCTTCTTAAGCATATTCTATCACACATACAACACATTTAAAAGGGGAAAAGGCAAAAATCAGCGTTTTATACAACGAAAATCTACGTTTTGTACAACGGATTTTAATACCAATAGTAGTATCTATCGCGGATTATCGGCTTTGTATTATTTGGAAACGGGGATAATTAAAAGAAATGTTACTTTCGGTAAAATCTCGGAGGTTTACGAAAATGAATATTTTTACGCGATATTACACTCGGTATATCAACAGAATTCCACAAACATATTTGAAATTTCTGTTGACACGGAGATGAAACGGTGGTATAATATTCGATATGTAAGCACGAGTCGTATTTTGCTTTAAAGCATTAAATTTTCAGGCGGCTCGCTGTCCCGCGAAAGGGGGACAATACTTGAGAAAGGAGTAGGCTTGCTATGAGTAATTCAATGAATCCCGAGTTTAAGATAAGAGAGGTCGCCGAGCGAATTAGGCTCACGCGCGAATCGGTAGGCCTGTCTCCCGAGGAAATGGCTGAAAAGGTCGGTATCTCCACCTATGAGTACCTCGCGTACGAGGGCGGTGCCAAGGACTTCAGCTTCACCTTTATCTACAAATTCGCAAACGTATGCGGCGTCGAGATAGCCGACCTTATGGAGGGCGAATCTCCCCGTATCAACAGCTTCGATATAACGAGGGCGGGCGAGGGACTTCCCATCGCGAGAAGAAAGGGCCTTAGCTACCTCCGTCTCGCTCCGAAATTCCGCAACAAGATAGGCGAACCCTTCCTTGTAACTATCCCGTACGTTGACGAGAAGTTCCGCGTGCCTCATCCGCACACCCACGAGGGTCAGGAGCTCGATATCATCATCAGCGGTCAGCTCAAGGTGCAGGTCGGCGACAATGTAGAGGTGCTCGGCGAGGGCGACTCTATCTACTACGACAGCTCCGAGCCCCACGACGAGTGGGCGGTCGGCGGTCACGAGTGTCGATTCTACGCCGTTGTATTCGGTCAGAACGAGAAGCCCACACACGCTATCTCCAACCTCGAGCCCGTAATACTCCCCGGTGTCACCAACTTCGACCTCGCAAATATCAAGGAGCCTATCGCCGACAAGTTCGTCGAATGCCAGACCGACGAGAACGGCGCGCTCACGAAGATAAGGTTCAAGAACGAGTCGACCTTCAACTTCGGCTTCGATGTCGTTGACGCGCTCGCGGCGAAATGTCCCGACAAGACGGGTCTTATATATGTATCCAACGAGATGGAGGAGCGCCGCTTCTCCTTCGCGGAGATAAAGAAGTATTCCAACATGACTGCGAATTACTTCAAGTCCAAGGGCATAAAGAAGGGCGACAAGGTAATGCTCGTCCTCAAGAGGCACTACCAGTTCTGGTTCTCGATAATCGCGCTCCATAAGCTCGGCGCGATAGTTATCCCCGCTACGAACCAGCTCGTTCAGCACGACTTCACCTACCGCTTCAAGGCAGCGGGCGTAAGGGCTATCGTCTGCACGGGCGACGGCGACGTTGCACATCAGGTCGACCTCGCGATAGACGAGTGCGGCATGGATATCCTCAAGATGATGGTGCACGGCGAGCGCGAGGGCTGGGACGACTTTGACAAGGGCATAGCCGCTCAGAGCGAAGTGTTCGAGCGCCCGACAGACCCCGAGCTCCTCTCCTGCGGCAAGGAGCCCAACCTCATGTTCTTCACATCGGGTACCACAGGCTACCCGAAGATAGCTACGCACTGCCACCTCTACGCGCTCGGACACTTCATCACCGCGCGCTACTGGCACAACGTAGACCCGAACGGCATACACTTCACCATCTCCGATACGGGCTGGGGCAAGGCTCTGTGGGGCAAGCTCTACGGACAGTGGCTCAGCGAGACCTGCGTGTTCGTGTACGACTTCGACCGCTTCGATGCAAACAAGATACTTCCCATGTTCAAGAAGTACAATATCACGACGTTCTGCGCGCCGCCTACGATGTACCGCTTCTTCATCAAGGAGGACCTCAGCAAATACGACCTCAGCAGCATCAAGTACGCGACGGTCGCGGGCGAGGCTCTCAACCCCGAGGTGTACAATCAGTTCCTCAACGCTACGGGCGTCAAGCTCATGGAGGGCTTCGGTCAGACCGAAACTACGCTGTCTATCGGCAACTTCGTCGGCATGACGGCGCGTCCGGGCTCTATGGGCAAGCCGAGCGTGATGTACGACGTTGACATCGTCGACCCCGACGGCAAGCCCTGCAAGACAGGTGAGACGGGCGAGATAGTTATCCGCCTTGACAAGGGTATCCCCGCGGGACTCTTCCTCGGCTACTACAACGACGAGGAGAAGACCAAGGAGGTATGGCACGACGGTATGTACCACACGGGCGATACCGCGTGGAAGGACGAGGACGGCTATTTCTGGTATGTCGGACGCGTTGACGACGTCATCAAGTCGTCGGGCTACCGCATAGGACCGTTCGAGATAGAGAGCGTTATCATGGAGCTTCCCTACGTGCTCGAGTGCGGCGTAAGCGCGGCTCCCGACCCCGTAAGAGGTCAGGTGGTCAAGGCGTCCATCGTGCTCGTGAAGGGCAAGGAGGGCACCGACGAGCTCAAGAAGGAGATACAGGACTACGTAAAGAAGCACACCGCGCCTTACAAGTACCCGAGGATAGTGGAGTTCCGCGACGAGCTCCCCAAGACTATCAGCGGCAAGATAAGACGTGTAGAGCTCAAGGGCTGATAAAGTGCATGGGCGGCGTTTCGCCGCCCATGCCATGACCGAACATTTTTGTGTTAACCAAATGTAGGGGACGCCGCCTCGGCGTCCCACTTGTTTTTTCGGGCGAGCGGAACTTACCCCTACAGAAAGCCCGAAAAATCGGGCTCGAAAAATTTTTTGGAATTTTTTGAAAAAAGTGCTTGACAAATCGGAAAAGCTGTGTTATAATTAATTTCGTCGTCAGGGGACTGATAGTCGACAGACAGCGTTCGACTGACGGAATAAAAGGCATTAGTGGGGGTTTAGCTCAGCTGGGAGAGCATCTGCCTTACAAGCAGAGGGTCATAGGTTCGAGCCCTATAGT
>JAUMVH010000175.1 GCA_030530245.1 Ruminococcus sp. | reverse complement strand
ATGGACGAGGAGCTCGAGCACTGGCAGTCAGAGGCGGTCGAGCGCGGGTGGGTGCTCTCGCGCTACATCGAGACCTTCAACACGCTCTGCCGCGACATCAAGAACGGCGTCTACCGCTTCGACTACGAGTTCGAGTCGTCGATACTCACGAACGGCAGGAACCGCGAGATGTGCCTTTTCCGAGGGATAACACGTTATGACGCTCCCGATACGAGGTGGGTCTGCGGTATCATTTCGGTGATAAATTCGCGTCAGAAGACCAAGGAGACCAATCTCGCCCTCGATGCGAACAAGGACTCGCTCTCGGGACTGCTCAACAAGCGCACGGTCACATCGTTCGCGAAGAGCATACTCGCCTCCAAGCCCGCACACAACGTCAACATCGTCATACTCGACATCGACAACTTCACCGACATCAACTCCAGCTACGGGCATCTCTTCGGCGACGAGGTCATATACACAGCCGCAAGCATTATCAAGCGTCAGATAGGCATACGCGGCATTGCGGGACGTATCAGCGGCGGCGGCTTCCTGATAGTGCTCGAGAACACCCGCGACGAGGAGGACCTCCGCGGCGTGCTGCGTGCGATAAGGACGAACATCGAGCTCGCCTTTGCCGATAGATTCGAGAACTTCCGCCTTACCTGCTCGATGGGCGTGTCCACGTACCCGTCGGACAGCTCCGACTACGACGAGCTCTTCATGCAGGCGGACAAGGCGCTGTATATCGCCCAGCAGAAGGGTCAGAACCGCTACGTCATCTACGACATCGACAAGCACGGCCCTGTCGAGAAGGACGTCGAGAAGAAGATAGTCTACCTCAGCCCGCAGAAGGACACCTCCGAGAAGCTCGCATTTGCGGCGAGCCTGTCCGAGAGTCTCGTATTCGGCAGAGTCCCCGACATCTCCGTCCTGCTCGAGCAGATACGCGCGGCGTTCGACCTCGACGACATATGCGTATTTGCGGGCAATAACATGGACCTCATACTCAGCTGCTCGAACGCCTCCTCGCGCAATGCGGCGTATCTGCTGAGCGGCGGGTATACCTCACACTTCTCGGGCGACGGGCTGTTCGCGATAGACAACGTCAACGAGCTCGAGGGACGCGAGGACGCGGCTTTCCGCCAGCTCACGGAAGAAAACATCGGCGGCGCTGTGCAGTACCTGATGACGGACGACAGCGTGATAAAGGGTATGGTGTCGTTCTGCTACGTCGGCAGGTTCAAGAAGTGGTCGGTCTCGGACATGAACTACTTCGCCGTCCTCGGCAGACTTATAACGTCGATACTGAAAAAACAGGCGTTCATATAAGGAGGTTTTCCTATGTTATCAAAGCCAGTACATGGTTGGAGCACATTTTCTATTCGTGATTTTAAAGCTCACGTTAGTGATTTAGTTGATATTCCTTTTGATTGGTTGCACGCCTGTAAAAACGGACTCGAAAATAGAATCCCAATAGCATTATATATTGATGAAGAGGGAAAAGAAGATTATATCATAGCTCATATATCTGAAACGTATATTATTACTGAAGATGAAGATATGTTACTGAAATACTTTAATAATATTGGAATGTATGATATCACTTATATGCTTATTGATGATATAAAAGCATTTTTTGATGACTGGGTACATTTTATTCCATATCAAGTTTCTGATGAAGATTTAACTAAGCGAAGCAATGATTTAAAAAAACTGCTTCAAGAAACCGAGGAACAATTTCAAATATGCCTTAAGAATAGAAAAATTTCAATTGATGAGATAAAAAACAAATTAGAATATAAAACTATCCCCAAGCAATAGCTTGGGGATTTGTAGTTTATCCGAACATCTTAGAGAATACCTCAGGGAAGCCGTAGCAGAGCGTACACATTATCGCCGAAGCGAGGCACAGTCCGAGAAATATCGCGGGAACGCTCTTCTTGAGCGGTATGCGGCGCAGTACGGCGATGAGCGAGCCCGTCCACGCGCCCGTCCCGGGGAGCGGTATACCCACGAAAAAGAGCAGGAAGAAGAACTCGCCGCGCTCCATTTTCTCGCTCTTGTTGAGCGCCTTGTTCTCGAGGAAGGTGACGAACCTGCAAAGAAGCGGGATATTGTGCTTTTTGATGAAGTCAAATATCTTGTCGATGAACAGCAGTATGAAGGGGATAGGTATGATATTTCCGAGCATACACACCCATATAGCCTTCCACAGCTCGAGGTCGAGCAGTCTCGCGGCGATGATTCCTCCGCGGAGCTCCACTATCGGGAAAATGGAAACAAAAAACGGTATCAGCCACTCGGGAATGCCGTGGTCGGCGAGCCAGGTGGTCATAGTCTCGGTAAGTTCTCTCATTTTGCAAGTCCTTTCATATAAACATCTTCCCTATTATCTCACATTTTCGACAAATAGTCAAGTGCTTGACATAGAATACTTGCTTCTGAAACTCGTAGGGGCGCACACTGTGCGCCCGCAACGTAGTATTTTCGGTTATACAGCGGGCTCGGTCTCCTTGTTAAGGATATCCATGAACTCCTCGCCCGTGATGGTCTCCTTTTCGAGCAGGAAATGCGCGAGCTCGTGGAGCTTGTCGATGTTGTCGCGGAGTATCTGTATAGCCTTCTCGTGGGAGGTGCGCACAATG
Organism: Ruminococcus sp.; assembly: GCA_030530245.1. GTDB lineage: Bacteria > Bacillota > Clostridia > Oscillospirales > Ruminococcaceae > Ruminococcus. The sequence goes on along the minus strand of JAUMVH010000175.1, from coordinate 3,186 downwards.
GAGTTGACCTCGTCGTCTATGCGAGCCGCAGTCTCGGGCGAGCACGCGAGTGACGCGTCGCCGCCGAGGTACTGGTTGGTGATAGTTTCGAGCGCTATCATATCGAAGCTGTCGCTCATGCCGTAGCGTGTCACCATAGCGCGTGCGAGCTTGGTAGCCTGCTCGATATCGTTGGAAGCGCCGCTCGTACAGCTGTTGAAGATGAGCTCCTCCGCCGAGCGACCGCCTGTGAGGGTAGCGATACGCGCGAGGGCTTCCTCCTTCGTGAGCAGGAACTTCTCGCCCTCGTCGACCTGCATCGTATAGCCGAGCGCACCGCTCGTGCGCGGGATTATCGTTATCTTATGTACGGGAGCCGCGTCCTTCTGCTTTGCGGCAACGAGCGCGTGACCTATCTCGTGGTAGGCGATGATTTCCTTCTCCTTCTGCGAGATGACCGCATTTTTGCGTTGATAGCCCGCGATAACGACTTCCACGCTCTCCTCGAGGTCGGACTGGTTCACGAGGTTCCTGCCGTTTCTGACGGCTCTGAGCGCCGCCTCGTTGATGATATTGGCGAGCTCCGCACCCGAGGCTCCCGCCGTAGCGCGTGCGATAGCGTTGTAGTCGATATCCTCCTCGGTCTTGACCTTTTTCGCGTGTACCTTGAGAATAGCCTCTCTGCCCGCAAGGTCGGGGAGCTCCGCGGGTATACGCCTGTCGAACCGACCGGGGCGCAGGAGCGCGGGGTCGAGCGACTCGGGACGGTTGGTAGCCGCGAGTATAACAACGCCCTTCTTGCCGTCGAAGCCGTCCATTTCGGTGAGTAGCTGGTTGAGCGTCTGCTCACGCTCGTCATTGCCGCCGAGGTTGCCGTCACGCTTCTTACCTATGGTATCTATCTCGTCGATGAACACGATACAGGGAGCCTTCTCGTTCGCCTGACTGAACAGGTCGCGCACCTTCGCGGCGCCCATACCCACGAACATCTCCACGAACTCCGAGCCCGAGATAGAGAAGAACGGCACCTCTGCCTCGCCCGCGACAGCCTGTGCGAGCAGAGTCTTACCTGTGCCGGGAGGTCCCACAAGGAGTGCACCCTTGGGCAGGTCGGCGCCGATATCGGCGTACTTGCTCGGATTGTGCAGGAAGTCTACTATCTCCTCGAGGGCTTCCTTAGCCTCGTCCTGACCCGCAACGTCGTCGAATGTTTTGCCTGTCTGAGCCTTGACGTATATCTTGGCATTGCTCTTGCCGAATGCCATAGCATTGCCGCCGATGTGCTTAGCCATGCCCTTGAAGAGCAGGTTCCACAGCACGATGAGTATCACGATAGGGAGCACCCAGCTCACGAGGAAGTTGACGAGCAGGCTGTTTTCTTGGAAGCTCTCGTTGAAGATTATCTCGCCGTGCTCGTGGAGACGCGACACGAGGTCGGGGTCGTCCATTTTGTAGGTGGTGTAGAGCTGGCTGTGACCCTCCTCGTCGACGACCTCAAAGCGTATCTCGTCGTTTTCGATCTTTACCTGCGAGACTCTGCCCTCGTCGACCTGATTGAGGAAGAAGCTGTAGTTGGTCTCCTTGGTCTTAGCCTTGGTCTGAGCCTTTGTCAAAGCGGGCACGACGAGTGCGTTCAGTATAAGAACTCCTATGAGGGAAACGGCGATAAAGCCTATAATACGTTTGATGTAGCTATTATCATCTTTCATTGGAACAACTCCTTTTCGATGGTATGACAAAATTATAACATATTTCCGCGAAAAAAACAACAGGAAATATGTGATAAAGATGAAAACTGCGTGAAACCGCCAAATCTGCGAGGGGACAAAAAAAGGGCTCTCATGTGCGAGAGTCCCTAACTTTTGTACAAGTTTTTGTTTTTTAAGGTTTTTGCTGATTATGAAAAATAATTTCTTGTGCCGTCACCATAGAAGCTCAGGTAACCCTGAGTGAACGATTCGGGCTCATTGAAGTAAAGATTTACTGCATTCTTGACGCTGTCGGTAACGTAACTTGAGTAAGTTCCGAGGTATACATAGCTCGAAGAACCACTGAACTGGTAGGGCTGAGTAAGAACGCCTTCGATGGTGTTGGGGAATCTCGGGCTGTATACTCGATTCATAATTACCTCAACTACCTTAGCCTTGTCGTACTCATCTATCCAGTAGCAGCCTGCTTCATGAGCAACTGCGTTACATAAGATGATGTATTCAGCGTCTGTGATGGGGAGAGAAGGTGTTTCGTCAACTGTTACCTCAACTACAACTTCTGCCTCTGTGGGAGCTTCTGTGACTGCCTCTGTGACAGGCTCGGTCACTTCTTCTTCCGTAGGAGCTTCTGTAGGAGCTTCGGTAGTAGGTTCAACGTAAACAGCTTCTGTAGTAGGAGCTTCTGTCTCGGACTCTGTAGGAGCTGCTGTTTCTGGCTCTGTATAAACCTCAGCAGCAGGAGCAGGAGCAGGAGCGGGGGTCTCATTATCGGTATTCTTGATAATGGAAGCGACTGAAGCGGTCGCAGACCCAATATTTACGTTTTTCTTAGCGGCTTCTTTCGATGCCTTAGTGGTCGTATTGAACTTTCTGCTTGTTGTGGTGGCGGTTGTTCTGATAGAAGTTACTGCAGCTACATTTGCCAATTCTTCGCTTTTGACTTCATAGATGTTTTCAACATCATGGCTCGGAGCGACTTGACTCACGATGGGTGCTGTTGCATACACACCGAAGAGTCCGCCAAAAATGCAAGTGGATACGCCTCCGACGATGATCGCTGCAACTTTAGCTTTTCTCATAAACTCTTCCTTTCCTCGAAAAGCATTTCGTTATTTTTGTCCGACGTGCGGACTGTGATAATACTACCATATTTGGCTGAAAATAGCAACACTTTTGAATTTTTTTCCATTTTAGCTACAAAATAAGCCTTGAATTCATGTTGAATCAAGGCAAAATGTCACATATTAAATGAACATATTATGAACGGCGTTTAGCAGAGCTGTGAACAAATCAAATCAAGCAACAACAAAATATTACAAAACCGTAACATTGAGAGCATGCCTATCGTATAACTGATAGTATAAATCAAGCTTTAAACTACCATTTGTGACAAAACAGCAAGTCCGCAGTTGTGCATATTGCTGTAAAACTGCGTAGAACTTTGTACAAAAGGTATTTTGCAATATTGTGTCAATTGTTATCGACGTGTTACTTTTTG
>JAUMVH010000174.1 GCA_030530245.1 Ruminococcus sp. | reverse complement strand
GACAGAGGGGACCGCTCCCGTAAGGAGCAGCGTCCCCCTGAGAACTGAGAGAGGCAAGCGGAGCAATGCCGAACGACCGCTCCGTACAGGTATCCCTCGGCGTAGACCGACTAAAAAAGTATCGACTTTTTTCCGAAGCAATAAGAATAGTCCATATAGAATCATTATAACATTTTTGCACAGAAGATACAAGCAATTTTCCAAAGAAATGGTTACGAAATGGTTACAATTTCCTCCGCAAGCGGAAAAATCGGGCAGTTTTCCCCTTCGGGACTTGCAATGTGCGCCGCTTTATGTTATCATAGAAGCGTTGATGTAAAGGAGAAAATATGGAAAAGCAAAAATTTTTCACACCCGCAAGGGTCATATTCAGCCTGCTGTCGGTCGCGATAATGGGCATGATATTTTATCTGTCGTGCGAGAACGCCGACAAGTCCTCGGAGACGAGCGGCTTTTTCACGGATCTCGTCCTGCGCCACCTGATAAAGGGCTACTCGGGCTTCACCCCCGAGCGGCAGGACGAGATACACGGTCTCGTCAGCCACATCGTCCGCAAATGCGCGCATTTCAGCGCGTACGCCTCGCTCGGCTTCTGTACGTCGTGCGCAGTCGGCAGGCGCAGGCTGCTGAGCCTCGGGAGCCTCATCGCGTGGGGGATAAGCGTGCTCTACGCGTGCTCTGACGAGCTCCACCAGTATTTCGTGGAGGGGCGCTCCTGCGAGCTCCGCGACGTGATGATAGACTCGTGCGGCGCGCTCACGGGACTGCTCGTGTCGATGGCGGTATTCGCCGTGATATCGCGGAGAAAAAATCGCACGAGCTCACGGCTGCCACTGTAGGGGACGGCGGGGAGCCCCCGCGGGCAGTTCGCGCGGACGCTCGCAAGCTCGCTCACCCGTACGGACGGCAGGTTTATTGCCGCGTGCCATACCAAATGTAGGGGACGCCGCAGCTAACGGCTGCCCGTCCCCTCTGTCAGCTTCGATGACATCTCCCCACACTGCGGGGAGTCACCCTCAAACTCCCTTCCTTAAACTTCCAACTTAAATTTTTGCCCCATAGGGTGCTCCTGCTCCGAAAAAGCGGGAGCTTTGCTTTTTAGAGCACCCTATGGGGCAAAAAAATTGGGCTAAAAGTCTTTGGAAAGGGGCTGGGGGAAGGACCCTTCTTCAGAAAGGTTTGCCCCCCAGCAAGTCTGCGTATTGCTGCTGTTCGCGTTTTACGCGCCCCACAATGATTCAGCGACGGCGAAGGCGATCAGCAGGGCTCCGCCGAGCCACGAGAGGTCGCGCTCGGAGGCTGACACCCGTCTACCCGTGATATTGCCTGCCGCGATAGCCGCAAAGCCAGCCGCGAACGTGAAGGCGGCTGTCCGCAGCGGTGAAATGCCGCAGAATCCGCTGCTGAGTCCCGTTGCGGCGGAGTCGAGCGAGCTCGCCAGCGCAAGGGCGGCAGCTTCGGCGGGCGAGAGCGACTTCGAGTTGTCGATGTCGGCGGCGGTGTCGTCGAGATAAAGCTTTATCACGAGCCCGCTGCTGCCCGTCCGCAGCGACAGCTCGCCCTTCTCCGACAGCCGCCGCACGAGTATGCGGACGAGGCTCTTGAACACCGTTATCACGCCGATAGCTGTGAGCACGATCAGCCCGAGGGTGCGGCAGAGCTCGGCGGGGATAAAGCTCCCCGCTATATCCGACAGCAGAAGCGCTGCCCCGAGGACTGCGGCTCCCGTGAGATTTATCACAGCCGCCGACGCCAGCGGTATCCTTATCCCGCTGTTGCAGTACGCCGCGGCGACAAGGTAGGTGTCGAAGCTGACGATGAGTGCGAGAATGACCTCCTGTAACAAGTCACCACCTCCTCTGCTCATTATATGACAGCGGCGGCGGGTGTGACAGCATAATACACGCAAAAAGCTCCCCAATCTCTTGGGGAGCCTTTTCTATCGTATGAGCAATAGTCAGTTTCGCTTAGTCCTGACCGTAGAGAGTTGTGAGACGTGTGAGGTAATCGTAACGATCCTTTGCGTTCTCAACAGCTGCGTCGAAGAGATTCTCTGCTCTCTCGGGGTTGGAGCGTGCGAGCGAGTTGTAACGAACCTCTCCCATAATGAAGTTCTTGTACTCGTCTACGTTCGGAGCCTTGGAGTCGAGAATGAAGGGATTCTTGCCTTCCTTCTTGAGGTCGGGGTTGTATCTGTAGAGGTGCCAGTAGCCTGCCTCAACAGCCTTCTTCTCCTCTGCCTGAGCTGTTGCCATACCTGTCTTGATACCGTGGTTGATACAAGGAGCGTAGCAGATAACGATGGAAGGTCCGTCGTATGCCTCTGCCTCTGCGAATGCCTTGATGCACTGGTTCATGTTAGCGCCCATTGCAACGTGTGCAACGTATACGTAGCCGTAGCTCATTGCGATGCCTGCGAGGTCCTTCTTCTTTACGACCTTACCAGCAGCAGCGAACTGTGCGATAGCGCCTGTAGGTGTGGACTTGGAAGCCTGTCCGCCTGTATTTGAGTAAACCTCAGTATCGAATACGAGGATATTTACGTTCTTGCCCTGTGCGATAACGTGGTCGAGACCGCCGAAGCCGATATCGTATGCCCAGCCGTCGCCGCCGAAGATCCACTGTGACTTCTTGCTGAGGTAGTCCTTCTCTGCGAGGATAGCCTTAGCGTCGTCGCAGCCGCAAGCCTCGAGAGCTGCTACGAGAGCATCTGTTGCGTCTGCATTTGCAGCGCCGTCGTTGTATGTCTCAAGGTACTTGGCGATAGCTGCCTTTACGTCAGCGTTATCGGTCTTCTCGTTGAGAGCTGTTACCTTGTCTGTTACTCTCTTGCGGAGGGTCTGTGTAGCAAGGTACATACCGTAACCGAACTCTGCGTTGTCCTCGAAGAGCGAGTTGCTCCAAGCAGGACCTCTGCCCTTCTTGTTTACTGTGTAAGGAGTCGAAGGTGCGCTGCCGCCCCAGATCGACGAGCAGCCTGTAGCGTTTGCTATCATCATTCTGTCGCCGAAGAGCTGTGTTACGAGCTTAGCGTAAGGAGTCTCGCCGCAGCCTGCGCAAGCGCCCGAGAATTCGAGGAGGGGCTGCCTGAACTGTGAGCCCTTTACTGTGTCAGCCTTGAACTTAGCTGCAACCTCGGGCTTCTCGTCGAGAGTTACGCCGTAGTTGAATACTTCCTGCTGGTCCATCTGCGATGCGATGGGCTCCATTGTGAGTGCGCTCTCCTTAGCGGGACATACGTTTGCACATACGCCGCAGCCTGTACAGTCGAGCGTGGATACTGTCATAACGAACTTGAGGTCGCCGAGTGCGGGCTTGAAGTCAGCAGACTTTGTCTGTGCGGGTGCCTTAGCGAGCTCGTCAGCTGTCATTGCAACAGGTCTGATTACTGCGTGAGGACAAACATATGCACACTGGTTACACTGGATACACTTGGAAGCGTCCCAAGCGGGAACCTTTACTGCGATACCGCGCTTCTCGAATGCAGCCGAGCCCTGCGGGAATGTACCGTCAGCTCTGTCTACGAATGTGGAAACGGGAAGCTGATCGCCCTTCTGAGCGTTGCAGGGGATCTGGATGTTGTTTACGAAGTCCTGAAGCTCCTTGTTTGCACAGGTCACAGGGGGCATACCCATCTGTGTATCTGCACAGTTCTTCCACTCAGCAGGTACGTCTACCTTGACGATGTTCTGATGACCTGCGTCGATAGCGTTCCAGTTCTTCTCAACTACGTCCTGACCCTTCTTGCTGTAGGAAGCCTCAGCTGCGTCCTTCATGTACTTGAGGGCGTCCTCGAAGGGTATGATGTTGGCGAGCTTGAAGAATGCAGACTGGAGAATGGTGTTGATACGTGTGCCCATTCCTGTCTCTTCACCGAGCTTTACGCCGTTGATGATGTAGAAGTTGATGTTGTTCTCTGCGATGTATCTCTTTACCTGTCCGGGGAGGTTCTTGTCGAGCTCGTCAGCGCTCCAGATCGTGTTGAGGAGGAAGGTACCGCCGGGCTTGATGTCCGATACCATATCGTACTTGTCGATATAGCTCTGGTTGTGGCAGGCAACGAAGTCAGCCTTGTTGATGAGGTATGTCGACTTGATAGGTGTCTTACCGAAACGGAGGTGTGAGATAGTTACACCGCCCGACTTCTTGGAGTCGTATGCGAAATAAGCCTGAGCGTAGAGGTCGGTGTGGTCGCCGATGATCTTGATGGAGTTCTTGTTAGCACCAACTGTACCGTCGGAACCGAGACCCCAGAACTTACAAGCTGTTGTGCCTGCGGGAGCAGAATCGGGGTTCTCCTCGAGGGGCAGTGACAGATTTGTTACATCGTCGTTGATACCGATAGTGAAGCGGGGCTTAGTGGAGTTCTTGAATACGGCAACGATCTGAGCGGGAACTGTGTCCTTCGAGCCGAGGCCGTAACGTCCTGTGAATACGGGTACGTCGTTGAACTTTGTGCCCTTGAGTGCTGCTACTACGTCGAGGTAGAGAGGCTCGCCGAGTGAGCCGGGCTCCTTTGTTCTGTCGAGTACGGAAATTCTCTTTACGCTGTCGGGGATAACCTCAACGAGCTTCTCAGCTACGAAAGGTCTGTAAAGACGTACCTTAACGAGACCGTACTTGCCGCCGTTTGCGTTGAGGTAGTCGATAGTCTCTTCGATAGTCTCGTTTACAGAGCCCATCGCTACGATGATGTGCTCAGCGTCAGCTGCGCCGTAGTAGTTGAAGAGCTTGTAGTCTGTACCGATGAGGTCGTTTACCTTGTTCATGTAGTCCTCTACGATAGCGGGAAGTGCATCGTAGTACTTGTTGCAAGCCTCGCGAGCCTGGAAGAATACGTCGGGGTTCTCAGCTGAGCCGCGGAGTACAGGTCTCTCGGGGTGGAGAGCGCCGTCTCTGAACGCCTGAGCTGCGTCCTTGTCGAGGAGGTCATAGAGCGTTGCGTCGTCCCATGTCTCGATCTTCTGTATCTCGTGTGATGTACGGAAACCGTCGAAGAAGTGGAGGAAAGGAACTCTGCCCTTTATTGTAGAAAGGTGAGCTACTGCACCGAGATCCATTACTTCCTGTGCACTGCCCGAGCAGAGCATAGCGTAGCCTGTCTGACGGCAAGCGTAGATATCGGAGTGGTCACCGAAGATGTTGAGCGCGTGTGAGGATACGCAGCGTGCGGAAACGTGGATTACGTTCGGAAGAAGCTCGCCGGCGATCTTGTACATATTGGGGATCATAAGGAGAAGTCCCTGTGATGCTGTGTATGTAGTCGTGAGCGCACCTGCTGAAAGCGAGCCGTGAACCGTACCTGCGGCACCTGCCTCGGACTGCATCTCAGCAACAGTTACAGGCTGTCCGAAAAGGTTCTTCTTGTCCTTTGCAGACCAGCTGTCTGTCACCTCTGCCATTACGGACGAGGGAGTGATGGGGTAGATAGCGGCTACATCGGTAAAGGGATATGATACCCAAGCAGCAGCGTTATTACCGTCCATGGTTTTCATTTTTCTTTTGATTGCCATTTGGAATGACCTCCTGTAAAGAATTTTTTCAGGGGTTATGAGCGTTCTTGCAGTCCACCGTCTGCAAAAGCGCATATAACTTCATCTCACATTATACCACAAAGTCCCCGCTTTGTAAACCTCTTTTTTGCCCCGAACCAAATTTAAGTCACATTGACCAAAAAATAACACACTCTCTCACCACTTTGCACAAACGCCCTCTTCCGTCAGCTCTCGCCTTTATCGGGGGGTTACAAAAAAAAAAAAAATATAAACACACACCCCACCCAAACAAAAAAAAAAAAAAAAATTAAAACAAAAAAAACAACA
>JAUMVH010000173.1 GCA_030530245.1 Ruminococcus sp. | reverse complement strand
AGTCCGGCATCCCATACGGGATAGGGCTCATAAAGAACAAATACATCGGGCGCAGCTTCATACAGCCCGAGCAGCATCAGCGTGAGAATGCGGTGAAGATAAAGCTCAACGCCGTCCGCGAGACTGTAGCTGGCAAGCGAGTGATAATGATCGACGATTCGATTGTCCGCGGCACGACGAGCGCGAGGATAGTCCGCCTGCTTCGTGAGGCAGGCGCGACGGAGGTGCACGTGCGCATTTCGTCGCCGCCCTTCCTGCACTCCTGCCACTTCGGCACGGACATCGACTCCGAGGAGAACCTCATCGCGGGCAAGTGCAGCTCCACGGACGAGATAGCGCGATATATAGGCGCGGACAGTCTTGCCTATCTGCCCGCGGAATGCCTCGGCGAGCTTGTGGACAACAGGTTCGGCTACTGCGACGGCTGCTTCACGGGAGCTTATCCCGTTGATGTTTCGGGCGCTGGCAGCAAGAACAAATTCGACGAGAAGATACACAGCGTGGTGTCCTCGCAGACTGATACGCGCTGAAATATACTATAAAATGCCGCACATCAATGGCGATGTGCAGCGTACAATTCACCTATTATTCGGAGGGATATACTATGTGTACGATAATGGCGTACTGCGGCGTGAGCGGCGGTACGGAAAGCGTGGAGGAGGGGCTTAAAGCCACCGTCTCACGCGGACCCGACGACCAGCGGATAACAGAGGTCGCGGGCGGAGTCCTCGGTTTCCAGCGGCTTTCGATAATGGGGCTGACTCCCGAGGGAATGCAGCCGTTCGAGCTCGGCGGGAGCTATGTGGTCTGCAATGGCGAGATATACGGCTTCAGGAAGCTGCGAGACGAGCTCATCGCCAAGGGCTACAGCTTCAAAAGCGACAGCGACTGCGAGATACTGCTCCCGCTGTATAAGGAGTACGGCACGGATATGTTCGCAATGCTCGACGCGGAGTTCGCCTGCGTGATATACGACGGCGAGGCAGGGGAGTTCATTGCCGCGCGCGACCCGATAGGCATACGTCCGCTCTACTACGGCAAAGCTGCCGACGGGACAATGGTTTTCGCGAGCGAGGCGAAGAATCTCGTGAAGCTCTGCGAAAAGGTCATGCCATTCCCGCCCGGACACTTCTACAAAGGCGGTGAGTTCCACTGCTACCGCTATATCACGGCAGTTGATGAGGTCGTACATGACGACATCGAGACGGTGTGCAGGAACATTCATGACAAGCTCGTAGCGGGCGTCGAGAAGCGCCTCGACGCGGACGCGAAGGTCGGTTTCCTGCTCTCGGGCGGACTCGATTCCTCGCTCGTCTGCGCTATCTCACAGCGCAAAAGCGACAAGCCGATACGCACCTTCGCCATCGGCATGAACACCGACGCCATCGACCTTAAATACGCCAATCAGGTGGCTGACTACATCGGAAGCGACCACACCGAGGTCATCATCACCAAGGACGACGTTATCGCCGCGCTCGACGAGGTCATACACCTCCTCGGCACGTACGACATCACGACTATCCGCGCAAGCATGGGAATGTACCTGCTCTGCAAGGCTATCCACGAGCAGACAGATATCCGCGTGCTGCTCACGGGCGAGATATCCGACGAGCTCTTCGGCTACAAGTACACGGATTTTGCACCGTCAGCCGAGGCTTTTCAGGCGGAGTCCGTGAAGCGTGTCCGCGAGCTGCATATGTACGATGTACTCCGCGCAGACCGCTGTATATCGGTGAATTCGCTCGAAGCGCGCGTGCCGTTCGGCGACCTTGATTTCGTGAAGTACGTTATGGCGATAGACCCCGAGATGAAGCTGAACAAGTACAACAAGGGCAAGTATCTGCTCCGTCACGCATTCGAGGGCGACTACCTCCCGCACGATATCCTCTACCGCGAAAAGGCGGCTTTCTCGGACGCTGTGGGACATTCCATGGTCGACTATCTCAAGGAGTACGCGAACAGCTTCTACTCTGACGAGGAGTTCGAGCTCAAATGTACGAAGTACAGCCACGCGCGCCCCTTCACGAAGGAGTCGCTCCTGTACCGCGAGATATTCGAGAAGTACTACCGCGGCAACAGCGAGATGATAGTTGATTTCTGGATGCCAAACAAGGACTGGGAGGGCTGCAACGTCAACGACCCGTCCGCGCGCGTCCTCTCGAACTATGGAGAGAGCGGAACATAAAAAACTACAGCCATAGGGAGGACTCTCCTTATGGCTGTTTTACCTGTTATCCGCCATGAAGCGGGCATATTTCGCGAGGGCTTCGTAGTCGTCCCTGACGATGGCGTAGTTTGTCGTAGTGTCTGTCGCAGCGTTGTAGTAGCTCAGCGCGGAGCTGTACGCGAAGAAGACCTTGTCGTACCTCTCCTCGGCGTCGGACTGGAGCACGCGCACGACCTCCGCCCAGTTTTCGGCAGTCGCAGCGAGCGGCAGACCGTCCATGACCATGATGAGCCCGAGCCTGTTGATACCGCGCTTTTTGTAGGCACTGAGCTTGCTCAGCTTCTTGCGGAAGATGGTCTCGAGGGCAGCGAGCTCGTCGTTGGAGTCAACGGAGGGGAGAATATAGAACTCCTCGCCCGCACGGGCTCCGCGGTACTCAGCCTTGTTCTTGTAGCGGACATCGCCCGTCTCCCAGTAGTGAAGGCAGTCGCCGACTATCGCCTTATTGAGGCTTATCGCCAGCTCCGTGACCTCGATGCCCGCGCTTCCGTCCTCGCTCTGTAGGTCGGGAGCGTCCGCGACCCGCCAGCTGTCGTAGCGGTCGAAGCAGTATCTCAGCACCGCGAGCGCGAAATGCTCGGTATAGTATTTCATCTCCTCCGCCTTCAGCGGCTTCGGGAAGTGCATATTTCTTATCTCATCAGTTATTATGATACTCATGATACACCTTTATTCTTAGCCTTCTAAAGCAACGACCCCCGAGCTTCGGAGGTCGCATATGTTACTTTTTGAGGAGCGAGAGTATCGCCCTCGTATTCTTTCTCTTGACCGTGCAGGTCTGGTCCTTGCAGTTTGCACATCTGAGCACCTGATTCGAGCCCTCCCAGAAGCGTTCGGGGTGGAGCGTCCACGCGAACTCCCATGTGATGATGACCGCCGTTCCCATGAGGAAGAGCGTCCAGCCGAAGAATGTGTTCAGCAGCAGCATCGGCGTGAACATGAAGAAGTGTCCCCAGTCATAGATTCGGCAGTTCACGCAGCACTTGTCCTTCTGTCCGAACGTCTGGAACGGGCAGAACAGCAGTATGCATATGTAGTCGCACAGGAAATAAATCGCCGTCAGCAGCACCAGCTCGGGCTTGCCGATGACTCCCGTGAAGAAGAGTATCGCGAATATGGAGTTCAGAGCCAGCCACGCGAGCATCGACCTCCACGCCTTCTTGTTCTCGTTCTGCACGAACCTGAGAAGCTCGAGCTCGGAGTAGCCCTCCACGGGGATGTAATTAACTTTTCTCTTTTTGCCCGCGCCCATCGTCATAAACCTCGGCGGAACGATATGCAGCGACATAAGTCCCATAAAGACGAGCCACATCAGGTGCATGAAGTTGAAGCCACGCTTTACGGGAGTTATGGTGTATTCGTAGAAAGCCTCCTTATCGCGGAGGTAGAGGTATACCATTATGATGACGGCGGCGAGGCGGAATGCGAATTTAATAAAGTATATCTTCATTTTCCATGTCTTGAAATACTTCACGATCCCGCACCTCCCGACATAATTATTCATTATCCTCATTATACAACAATAAATATCAAATGTCAAAGGATTTTTTATGACTTTTGGTCAATATATCGTCGTTTTGCCGATTCTACAACCTTCTCGGAGGATTGACAAGTTTTTCACGCATTTGCCGTTGACAAATCCGCAGCTTTGGTATATAATAATGTAAGCACTAATGGGGGCGTAAAGGTTTCGACGGGGTCCTTGAAGTGTGATAAGCGAGCGGAGTACGGCGTGAGCTCCATAACCGTCGCCACGTTTAAATATAAACGCAAGAAATAACATTACAGTTTCTAGAAATAGCGAACTGGTAGCTGCTTAAGTCAGCTTCTGTCCACCGAGAGAGTACCGCGGCTCTCGCTTGGGCATTGATCAGCGGTGAACGTCGCGCGGAAGTGTCCGTGTCCGCGTGATGTATACGGACTACTCTGACTGACAGCCCGACTATCGGCGGTCTGACAGGGGAAGCATAATAGGTAGGATACGCTCGTAGAAAGTTGCATGGATAGAATTTCGGACAGGGGTTCAATTCCCCTCGCCTCCACCAAAAATCAGTCTTGCAAATGGCTTAATATAGCTATTTGCGGGCTGTGATTAAATTTTATAACGTCTCTAACCACTTATCAACCACTTATTTTTTTATTTAACTATTAATAAGTTTACCGCAGAGCTTTCGCCCTGCGGTATTGTTTTAACCCATTGTCATCCCTAAGTTTTCTTCCTCCAGCTCATCATCCTCAGTCTCTTTGTTACCTTCTGTTAACGAATCTTCTTCGGTATTTGATTCCTTTACATAACGAAGTGCATTGCTTATAGCTTCGCAGTTGCGGGCTCGAGCCTCCTGAAACATATGAGAATACAGATTCAAAGTCGTACCTACGACGCTGTGACCCATATCGCCTGAGACTGCTACAACATCTATTCCCTCATAGATAAGGAGCGATGCGTGCAAATGCCTTAGTGAGTGGATTCCTCGGAAAGGTATGTTTATTTTATTGCAATATTTGTCTAACCACTTATATGGTGTTTCGGGATACATTGGAGCGCCGTTCCATTTCGTGAACAATCTGTCATGTTCTTCCCATTTTGTTCCGATCTTTTCAGATCCGTTTTTCTGTTCTTGCTTGAATCTTTGTATAAGCTGCATTACTTCATCGGGAAATTTAGAAATGCGCTGTGACTTCTTTGTTTTGGTGGTATCAGTGAATATCCCCTTATCATGTGTGTATTGAGATGTTCGGCGAATTCTTATCGTATTGTGTTTGAAATCAACGTCCTTCCATTCCAGTCCGAGCATTTCACTTCTTCGGAAACCGCTGTAAATTGCAAGTGTAAGATAGACTTGAAACCACAACGGTTCGTTCGGCAAATTATCGAAGAGCTTTTTCACTTCTTCCATTGTATAGATTTCTTTTTCAGTCTGCTCGACTTTCGGAAGGTAAACTCTGCTGCAAGGGTTGTCGGTTAGCATACCCATTCGTATCGCATAATTGAATATGTCGGATATGAAGTTCAGATGGTGAACTGCTGTCTTCCTTGACAAGGGCTTTCCTGTGTTCTTATTCTTGCCGTAGATAAGCATATCAGTCACGAGCTTTTGAATGTCGCGTGACGTTATCTTATCGAGTCGCTTGTGACCGATAACAGGATATACTCGCTTGGTCATCTGTCTCATTTTAGTGAGCGATGTAGCTCTTAGGTTAATGCTTGCATATTCTTCAAACCATTGTTCAGCGAATATTTCAAACTTGACCGCTGATGTTATTTGTCCTTTCTTGCATTCCTCCTCGAATAGCACCGCCTGCCTGTTGACCTCCTTTTCTATTTGCTTGGGTGTCATATCGGGTTCGGGATAATAGCTCTTATATTGATTACGCTGCCTTCCGTCAACACCATAGCCGCAGGATACTTTTATCTCAAAGGAACCGTTTTTCCTTTTTCTTATTGTTGCCATATAAAACCTCCATTCAGTAATACGGCGCGTTTTGCCAACGACATCATACCACAACTATCTGTGGAAGTCCAGCAAAATCGCGCCGTTTCCACTATTTTTTTACGCAATCTCACCGCGCAGATATCTTAGGAATAATTCCTTGTTTATGAGATATTTTTTGCCTGCCATGATGTGCGGCACCTGACCATTGATGCACATCTGACGGACTCTGTATTCGGTCAGCCCCTCCACAAGAGCCGCCGCCT
>JAUMVH010000172.1 GCA_030530245.1 Ruminococcus sp. | reverse complement strand
GGCAAAAATTTGGGCTAAAAGTCTTTGGAAAGGGGGTCTGGGGGAAGAACCTTTCCTCAGAAAGGTTTTCCCCCAGTAGGTTCCCATAATACTGCCAAAAGAACGCCACAGCCAAGGGGCTCTTTTTATTCCACTACTCTGCACAGATTCGCCTCGCCTGAGGACAGGCTGCGCACTATACCGTTCTCCATCTCGACCATGAGGTTGGCGTTCCTGTCGATGCCGACAGCCTTGCCCGTGAGCGTCTCGCTGCCGACCTTAGCCGTTATCATATTGCCCGTCAGGAGCTCGCGGCGGCGGTACTCGCGCAGGAACTCCCTGCTCTCGATCTTGGCGAGGTGCGCGTCGAGGCGGTTTATGACCGCGGCGCAGAGCTCGTTGCGGTCTATCGCGACGCCCGTCTCGTCCTGTATCGAGGTCGCGCGGGAGCTCAGCTCCGCGTCGAAGCTGTCGCCGATACTGCGCACGTTGATACCGATACCGATGACCGCGATATCGAGCGAGCGCATCTCCATATCGACCGAAGCCTCGGTGAGAATGCCCACTATTTTTTTGCCGTTGATGTACAGGTCGTTGACCCATTTTATGCGCACGTCAGCCCTGCACAGCGACTCTATCGCCTCTGCGGTCGCAACAGCCGCCGCCGATGTCAGCAGCGGAGCCGTCTGGATACTGAACTCGGGGTGGATAATAACGCTCATATACAGTCCCTTGCCCGCGGGCGAGACGAACGTCCTGCCCATTCTGCCCTTGCCTGCGGTCTGCCTGTCGGCGACGATGACGGTGCCGCTCGGAGTGCCCTTGGCGGTTATCTCCTTGGCGTAGTTATTGGTGGAATCGGTCTCGTCGAGGACGATAACGCGGCTCCCTATCACGGAGGCATTCACCTTCGCGGAGATGAGCGGCGCGGAGAGGTGGTTGCTCTCCCCCGACAGCCTGTAGCCCTTCGCGGTCACTGAGTCGATGACGTAGCCCTCGCTCTCGAGAGCCTTGACGGCTTTCCACACGGCGTTTCTGCTCACGCCGAGCTGCTCCGCGAGCGCCGAGCCTGAAATGTAGTTCCTGTCCGCCTCCGCAAAGGCTTTCAAGAGGGAATCTCTCACGTTCATAAATAAGACCTGCCTATCGTAGATTTCGTAGTCAAGCTTATTATAGCATATCATTGCTCAAATAGCAAGAGCTCACTCCTTCACCCGCGACCTTATGTAGCCCACGACCTCGCCGCGCGGTATGCCGAGCGCGTATGACAGCTCCGCGCACAGCAGGTCGTCCGCCTCCGTGAGGAGCCTGTCCTCCGCGGAGTGGAGCTTCTTGTTGCGCGAGGCGAGCTCCCTGCGCGAGAGATACAGCGTCCGTATAAGGCTGACGAGCTCGCGGGGAGAGCCGTTCTCCATTATGCGGCGATACTCCGCCTTGCGCTGGATCTCGTCCTGCGGCGGCAGGAGCTCGGTCTCGGGCATTCCCGCGATGAGCTCGTCGGCGTCCTCGCGGGTGCAGACCCTGCGGAGCTTATCGAGCAGCGGACTGCCCGATGTCGGCACGTAGAATCTGCTCCGTCCGTCGCCGACGGGTCGCAGCACGTAGTACTCGACCTCCTCGCCCGTAAGGTCGCGCGTTTCGACTGCTTCGACTATGCATACGCCGTATGCCGCGTAAACTACCGCTTCACCTATCTCAAACATAGTATGACCTCCTATAAAAATAGCGACCGTTCCTATCGACTGGTCTTACATCGGTTGGAACGATCGCACGTTGATACTGTAATTATACCATATTTCGCGCGAAAATGTCATAGGCATTTCGCACAAAATTGCCGCCGCGGTATCGGAAAAAGTCCCTGCACTCCTTGGAGCACAGGGACTTATCACTTACTTTTTCTTCTTGTTTTTCTTATTGCCTGACTTATTCTGAGCGGGCTTCTTCACAGCCTCCTCGGCAGCCTCGGAGACCTCCTCCGCGACCTCGTCGACTGACTCCGCCGCTTCGTCGATGACAGCCTCGACCTCCCCGCTCACCTCGTCTACCGCAGACTCTGCGATGTCCTCGGCTTCGTCGATGAAGTCGTCGGCGTCCTCCCCGAGCTCTGCCGCAGCTCTTTCAGCCTCGGCAGCCGCCCTCTCAGCCTCAGCCTTAGCCTTTTCGGCAGCCTCTCTTGCCGCCTTGGCTTTAGCCTTCTTTGCCGCTCTCTCGGCGGCGTCCTTTTTCTTCTCCTCCTCGGACTTGTAGACCTTCTCGGCTACAGCGCCCTTGGACTTGATTATCTTAGCTGCTGATACAGGCTCCTCGACCACAGACTCGGGGTCAATGCCCTTGCTGCGGAGCTCGCGGTTATTGCGCTCCTGTATCAGTATCATGTTGTTCTTTCTGTCGATGATGAAGAACAGCACGATGACTGCGATACCGAGAATGAGGAAGAGCACGCCCGTGCGGAAGCCCGGAGGCGAATACTTCATCGTTACGGTGTGGTGACCCTCGGGCAGTCTCAGACCTATGAGCGCGTTGAGCACAACGTACTCGCCTGCTTCGCCCTTGGTATCGTTCACCACGAGTGCCATGCCCTTATCGTTGACTGTATCCTCGAACTTCTCGTCGAGCTTCTTGCCGTCGACCTTGATAGTCCAGCCGGGCTCGTAGGGAATGGAGGTGTAGAGTATCTGCCCCTCCTTGACGTCAACGTCGCCTACGAGGTAATCGTCCCTGGTCTTCTCGAGGTCGAGGCTCCACGGGCTCTCCTTGAGCTTCTCGATATCCTCGTGGAAGGCATCGTAGTCGAAGTGATAGAACTGGAAGTCCTTTATCATGACGTACTCGTTATTGCCCGTCTTGTCGCCCTGAATGATAGTGAGGCGCACCTCTATCTCATCGCCGGGCTTGAAATTGCCGAGGTTCACGATGGAGTAGTTATAGCCGCCGTAGTACTGACCGAAGCCGTCGAGCGCGCTCGTACCCGTATAGCGGCCCTTATACTCGCCGTCCTCGGGGTCCTTGACGCCTATCCATAGGTTGCTCTCCTTGGGGTTGTCCGACTTGAGGAACATATACAGGGCGTCCTCGCTCTGAGCCGTGAGGTGTATGCGGACCGTCGGGTCGCCTGCGCCCGCGTTTGCGTTATAGCAGTGCTGACCGTTGTAGTTCGACTCCCAGCACTCGTTGAGCTCTACCTCGGGATTCTCGGCAATGCGCCAGAAGTACTGCTTCGGCTCGAGAACGCCCGAATAGTCGGGAGTGCTGCCCGTGAGCGAGCTGAGGAAGTTGTTCATGCTGTTGAAGGGGTTATCGTTCCCGAGGAAGCTGAGACGGAGGATATCGTCGTCCGCCATGAAGCCTATCGGGAGAGCGTCGGGATTCTCGTATACCTCGAGGTCAGCCTCGTGGCCGTCGTGCTCGTAGGTGCTCGTGTAGACGAGGTTGTAGTACGGGCTGAGGAGCGACTTGCCGTGCGAGCTGTTTCTCACGGGGTCGTTGAGGACGTACTTGATACCGAGCAGAGAGTCTGCCACGGGAGTATTGCCGTCGTATCTCGTCTCGTAGCTCTTGGTGGTGTAGCCGAGGGTCTCGATGAAGTTGATGGCCCTTGTGTTCATTACCGAGCTCGAGTGGGATATACCCTTGAAATTATACGCCTGATTGTCGTTGACGTTGCGGAAGAATGTCTTCTCGGTGCGGTAGAAGCCGCCGTCGTACTCCTTGAGCTGAGCCGCTACGTTGGGAGCGTCCATAATGGTCGAATACGACTTCTTGGAGGAGTAGTAGACCTCCTTGTCTATCTTGAGGATAGTATCGAAGGTGTTGTAGCCCGCCTCGAAGAGGACGAACACCGCCATTCCCATTGCGATGTAGCTGCGGGTCTTCTTGGTCTTGGCGTGGCTGTAGCTGTAGACAAAGGCGAGGTATATCGCCGCGAGAGCCGCACCGAACGCGAGAGTTCCGAGCCACAGGTGCTCGACCGACTGACCGTTGATGGAGAGCGTCGATTTGTACGGGAGCTTTGCAACGTACTTGTATCGCTCCTCGTTGTAGTTGAAGTTGGGCATTACGGCTTCAAACACGAATATGAGCGCCGCGAGAGCTCCGAACACGCCTGCGGGGAGCGCGACCTTCATCTTGTAGCCCTCGAGCTTGGAGAAGGTCTCCGCCGCCATGGAGACGATTATGAACGAAACGAGGAAGGAGTATCTATAGGGGAGCCAGTTCGGGTCCTGACCGCCGTGCCACATCATATTTATGGGCTTTATCCACATACTGAAGAACATGATGAACAGGAGCAGACCGTAGCCTATCTTGCGGTTCCTCTTGATGTTCCTGTTGAAGAAGTACAGCGGAGCGAGCACAAAGCTGAGCACGCCGCAGTAGACCTCGGGGCGTCCGTACATTCTCGTGCCCTCGTCAACGTTTACGGAGTAGTACTGGTTGGGCAGGAACGTAGCGAGGAGCTCGAGCGGGTTGAACATCGTGCGCAGGCTGTAATCGGGGTCCGAGAAGTCGAACTTTCCGAGCTTGAGCGCGTTGTACACGGGCATTATCATGATGTAGCTGCACAGCAGCACCACGCCCGTAGCGAGTGCCATTCTGCCGATAGTCACCGCATATCCCTTGAGGTTGAACTTCCTCTTGGTGCCGAAGAAGAGGTAGTAGATGAAGTAGATACCCACGAAAATGGCAACCATGAAGCCGATGTAGAAGTTCGCGATGAACATGAGAGCAGTGGGGATGATAAAGTTTATCTTTCTGCCGTCGTCAATGAGGTACTCGAGACCGAGTATGATAAGGGGCAGGAAGATAGGACCGTCGACCCACATCGGGTCGATGAGCTGTATCGCGACGAACGCCATGAGCGCGTACATCGTCGAGAAGAGCACAGAAGGTAACGGCGGCACGTTCTTGGACTTCTGAGCGTACACACAGAACGAAGCGCCGCACGCGCCGACCTTGCACAGCTGCATTATCATAAGGCTCTCGATTATCATTTTTCTCGGGAGCAGTATGACGATGAACGTGAACGGGCTCGCGAGGTAGTAGCCTATAACGCCCTGATAGCCTCCCGAGAGGTTTCGCGCCCAGCTGTAGAGCGGATTCCTGCCGCTCCAGAAGGCGTCGCGGATATTTTCAAAGTAGTAGACGTACTGACCGTTAAGGTCGAGGGTCAGCACCGAGCGTTCGCCGAAGGGGTAAACTCCGAAGAGCGCGTAAGCGAGAAGGGTCAGCAGAGCGGGTATAAGGAAAGCCGCGATGTAGTAAGCCCATCTGTACTTGACGTACGCAGGCGGCTTGACAGGGTACTTCACGGCGTTTGCGGGCGCCTTGCTGACGGTTTTTGTCTTTGCCAATGTTGTTCCTCCTTTGTTTTGTCGGGGACGGCAAAAATATGCCATAATACCCGATTATAATATCTTTATAATTATACAACATTTTTGAAATTATTGCAATACCTGAGCCGAAATTTCGGCAATTTTTTTGCGGGACTTTGCAGGGGCTCTGTCCCTCGGCGTCCCGCGCCATATCCGACATTTCACCGCAACAAACTGTAGGGGCACATTCCGTGCGCCCGTCACGCACTGATGAACTGATGTAGGGACGCCCATTGGGCGTCCGCTGATTCGGCGTCGAATCAGGAAAAAAAACCCGACCAATGTGCGGCGCTGATATAGGAGTTTTACGCCATAGTATTTCTGATATGCTGTCAGAAGTACTATGGCGTTTTTATTGACAGTACAGCAAAGTTGTGATATAATTGTTAATAACATAAATCGGAATTTACAATTAGAAAGATAAAGAGGAAATCGAGTGTCATGAAAAGAATTACAATACTGCTGACGATAACGACTTTATTGCTCTGTACAGCGTGTTCAAATTCCGAAATATATGAAAATACGTCCGTCGTCAATGTTGATTGGGACAATAATAAAGTATATCAATGGCAGGATTATTCTCAA
>JAUMVH010000171.1 GCA_030530245.1 Ruminococcus sp. | reverse complement strand
AGATGCAGCTCCATCAGAAAGCTCGTTATCCCTTCGGGTATCAAGAAGATAAACGACCTCTGCTTCTATTCGTGCAGAAACCTCAACAGAGTCATTGTTTCGGGCACCGTGGAGGCGATAGGAAATGCGGCGTTTTCAGAGTGCTACGGTCTGAAAAAGATACTCATCACGGATTCCGTAACGTCTATCGGTGAGAGTGCGTTCTCATGGTGCCGCTCCCTCGAGGAGATAAACATCCCGTCAAGTGTGAAAACGATCGGAAGCTGGGCGTTTTACGGCTGTCAGAAGCTCACAAACGTCAAGCTCAGTATACAGACGAGGGATATCAAGGACGACGCGTTCAGCGGCTGTGAGAACGTATACGACGTACATATCGTCGAGTTCGACAACAGGAACATCTCGATGAATGAGGTCAAGAAGGGACATAAGCTGGTCATAAAGATACTGAAGCAGATAAACCGCAAAAAAGCGGAGCGCTACGCAAACGACCACGGTATCAGCACGCTGTTCCTGTAAATATGAATCTAAGGCGGTCGGGGGACGTCCCTCTGACCGCCTTTATTTTTACTGTTGACTTTTTCTGTTTAAAGTGGTATACTGTAAATGTAATATTGACGGAAAGGTGTTGCTCATTATGAAAATTCTTGTTGTCGGGTTGGGACTTATCGGAGGCTCGCTCTGTAAGGCTCTGAAAAAATATACCACGCATTACGTTGTCGGCTGCGATATCAACCACGATATCGAGTTCGCGGCTCTGCGCGACGTTGCGGTAGATGAGGAGTTCCGCGGCGATTTCTCAGGCTTTGACCTCGTTATAATGTCGCTCTTTCCCGAGCAGACCGAGCGCTACCTCGGTGAAAATATCGCGCGCTTTGACAAGTCAACGCTCATCACCGACGTCTGCGGTATTAAGGGCGGGTTTTCCGCGCGCGTGAAGGCTCTCGCGGAGGAGAACGGTATGCGCTATGTCGGTATCCACCCCATGGCGGGCAAGGAGTTCGGCGGCTACGCCAACAGCACTCCCGACCTCTTTCAGCGTGCCAATTTCATAATCGCTCCCTTCGAGGACAGTGACGACGCCGACGTGGAGCTCCTGAGATCGCTCGCCTCGGAGCTCGGCGCGGGAAAGATAGTAGTCACCTCCCCCGAGAATCACGACAAGATGATAGCGTATACGTCGCAGCTTGCACATATCGTGTCAAGCGCGTACGTCAAGAGCCCCGAGCTCGGGCTCGAGTGCGGATTCAGCGGCGGAAGCTTCCAAGATATGACGCGTATCGCCACGATGAACGAGAAGATGTGGACCGACCTCTTCATGCAGAACCGCGACAACCTCATCTTCGAGCTCGATACGCTCATCGAGAACCTCAACAAATACAGCCACGCGCTCCGATTCGGGGACGCGGAGGAAATGCTCGCCCTCATTGCAGAGGGGCGCAGGCTCAAGGAGGACAACCTCCGCCACAGAGTCGGTCAGCCGAACTAAACAGCAAAGCCGTTACAGGAACGCCCTGTAACGGCTTGTTTTTATCTCTTGCCCTTGATTATGCCCTTGCTGCAGAAGTAGGTCACGAGGAAGTATCCGCCGTAGATGAGCAGTATCATCAGAGCCGTCATAGCTACCGAGCTGCCGACGTTTTCCGTGCCGAATATCTGTAGGAAGAATATGAGGAATTTCATTCCGAATACGGAGTGTATGCCCGCGAGCACGAGCGGAAGCAGGAAGAATATCCATGTCTGCCTCAGGAGCGAGCGCGAGATGTCGCTTTCCTCCGCGCCTATCTTGCGGAGCGTTTCGTATCTGCCGATACTGTCCACGCTGTCGGAGAGCTCCTTGAGCGCGAGGATAGCTCCGCACGCGATGAGGAAGACGAGCCCGACGTATAGTCCGAGGAAGGCTACTATCGCGCCGAGACCGACTGCGGCTTCCTTTATTTCGAGCTTTGTAGTCCACATATAGCCTTGGAAGTTAGTTTCGCCCAAGACGTCGTCTTCCTGATTACCGCTCATCGAAACAGTACGCATTACCGCGTCATAGCTGTCATGTACCTCCTGCTCGGCAGCAGCCTTGTCCTTCGAGCTGTATTCGCCGATGAAGTATTCGGTCGTGGCAGCGCTGACTTCTATAACGTTGTCGGGGACGACAATAAGTCCCGCATTGATATGCTCGGTTGAGATATCAATGAAGCCGTCCTGACAGGTGCCGTACTTCGATCTCAGCGTGTGCCCGAAAACAGTTCTTTCAGTGCCGACTGAAAGTCCCTTGTTGCGCAGATTGATCATAGACGTGTAATTGCAGAGCATGATGAATTCGTCGTCCGCCATACTGAGCTTTTCCCTGCCGTAGAGCTCCATGAGCGCGTTGTAGTCGCTGAGTCGGACGAGCTGCTCGGGAGCTTCATAATCGAGGAATCTGAACTGCTTCAGTGCCTCATTGAGTGCGTCGCCGAGAGAGTCGGCAAGCAGGAGCTCGGGGTCGTTGTAGGTCTTGAAGTTGACGTAGTCGCTGAAATCAGAGGTGATATCGTAGCCGTTATCCTCGCAGACTTCAATGATGTCGGAGTACGCACTCTGTTTGTCCGTGTCGAGATTGATAGCGAGCTCATAGTCGACGGGGCATAGCTCGTCGAGGTTCTTGTTCATCGAGTTGCGTATTGAGAACGCCGCCGAGAGCGTGCATATCGTCATGAACAGCATGAGGCATATCACCGACATCGAGAATACCATCGTGTTGATCTTGCTGCTGAGCTGACGGAACGTGAAGCTGTTCAGCCCCTTGAAATAGACGCTTTTCATGCTCATCAGCACGCGCAGGAGCATACCCGATACCGACCAGAATATGAGGAATGTCGCCGCGCTGCCTGCCGCAAATATGGCGATAGCATCGTTTCGATCGATCCTGACAGACCGCCAGCCGACCTGATAGTACAGGTAGCCCAGCAAGCCTGCCGCGAGCAGGAACACTACCACGCAGAGCACGGGATTTTTCAGCTTTATCTGCTCCGACTTCTTGCCCGACTGCATGAGGTTTATCAGCTTCATGCGCGTGACAACGAAGCTGTTGAACACCATCACTACAAGATACATAACCGCGAAATAGACAACGGTCTTGACGATGGCTCCGCCCGAGACCGTGAACCTGTACGACGTCATATCCGCCTCAAACATATTCGCGACGATAGCGCTCGAGAGCTGCGACAGACCGATGCCTATGAGGAGTCCCACAAACAGCGAGCCTACGCCGATCATGAGCGTTTCGAGCAGCAGTATCGCGGATATCTTCCGCTTGCTCATGCCGAGGGTCATGTACAGCGCAAATTCGCGGTTGCGGCGTTTCATGAGGAAACGGCTCGCGTACACGATGAGCAGTCCGAGCACGCCCGCGACGAATACGCTCGTGCCCGAGATGAGGGTTTCGAGGACTTGTATCATCTCGTACTGCGAGTCGGACATTTCGAGCATTGCCGCCTGTCCGCCGATGGCGTTGAACACGTAGAACACCGATACGCCGATTATCAGCGTGAAAAAGTAGATAGCATAGTCCCGCAGGCTCTTGCGGATATTGCTTAGGGAGAGCTTAAAGAGCATCGCTCATGTCACCTCCCAGCAGAGTCACAACGTCGATTATCTTGTCAAAGAACTGCTTGCGGCTGTCATCGCCGCGGCTGAGCTCGCTGAATATCCTGCCGTCCTTGATGAAGATGATACGGCTCGCGTAGCTTGCGGTGAAGCTGTCATGCGTGACCATCATTATCGTAGTGCCGCACTCCCTGTTGAGGTAGCGGAAGCGCTCGAGCAGGAGCTTTGCCGACTTCGAGTCGAGAGCGCCCGTCGGTTCGTCCGCGAGCACAAGCTTCGGACCTGTCACGATCGCACGTGCAGAGGCGACGCGCTGCTTCTGTCCGCCCGACATCTGATACGGGTACTTGTTCAGCACGTCTGTTATGCCGAGCTGCTCCGAGACGGTCTTGACGGCGGCGTCTATCTCCTTTGCCGACTTCTTCTGTATCGACAGCGCGAGGGCGATATTCTCGTAAGCTGTCAGCGTGTCGAGGAGGTTGAAGTCCTGAAAGATGAAGCCGAGGTTGTCGCGGCGAAACTTGTTGAGTCCCCTGCCCTTGAGCAAGGTCACGTCCGCTCCCTCGAGGTAAATGTGACCCGCTGTTACGCGGTCAATGGTAGAAATGCAGTTGAGGAGCGTGGTCTTGCCGCTTCCCGAAGCGCCCATTATCGCGACGAATTCGCCCTTCTCGACCGAGAAGGAGATGTCGTCTATCGCCTTGGTCAGGCTCGATTTGCTCCCGTAATATTTTTCTATCTGCTGTATTTTGAGTAATTCCATGTCAACAGCTCCTTTCTGTATACTATCATACAGCATTTCCGCTGCCGCGTCGCTGTTTTAATCTTACAGAACCTTACAATTTCGTAAGGTCGGAGCTATTCAAACTTGTAGAGCTCGTTTTTGCCGAAGGTGAGTGATATCTCCGTGAATTCGCCCTGTACCGAGCTCGCCGCGACCGCGTGTCCGAGCCTGTCACAGAGCTTCTTCACGATGTAGAGTCCCATGCCCGTCGACTTCATATGCGTGCGACCGTTCTCGCCCGTGAACGATTTCTCGAAGATGTACGGCAGGTCGCCCTCGGGTATGCCTATACCGTTGTCGCGGAAGCGCAGAACTGTACTGTCGGGCAAATCCTCCGCCGTGACGGTTATCTCGGTCGCCTCGTACTTCACGCTGTTGCCCATGAGCTGACCGAGCATGAACGTCAGCCACTTGCCGTCGGTCATTACCTCAACGTCGAGGTCGGCGGTTTGCAGCGATATTCCGCGCTCCTGAAGCTCCCCGCGATTTTTTACGGCGATGTCGCCGAATGCGCGTCTGAGCGAGACGGGCTTGATGATGTAGTCCTTCTCAGCACTTCCGCTTCGCGAATAGTAGAGCACGTTCTCGATGTACTCGTCGATTCGGCGGAGCTGCTCCGTGTAGCGCGTATTGTCGTCGTTGTGGCACATCAGCTGCAATCCCGCCACGGGCAGCTTTACCTCGTGCACCCACAGCTCGATGTACTCGCGGAAGTCCGCATTCTCGCGGCGGTATTCATCGATGTGCTCGCACATGGATTTGTCCGCCTCGCACACAGTCTCGTACAGTATGCGTCCGTCGAGGAAATCGGGCTCGCTGAGCATCTCCGAGAGCAGGTACTTTTTGTCGAGCTGTTCGAGGTCGGACAGGAGCTTATCGTAGTAGCTGCGCTTGCGCAGGAATGCCCACAGCTCCGCGGCGACTGCTCCGAGCGTGACAATGACGCTCGCTATGACAACAGCCTCGGCGGGGACGTGGAATGCGAACAGAAATATTAGCACGAGTGCCCATGTTACTGCAAATATTAGGTACGCGGGGAGCCTGTCCTTTATAAAATCAGTCAGCTTCATTTCAGCACGTACCCCTGCTTCTTGCGGGTCTCGATAGCGTCGGGGAAGCCGAGCTCCGCGAGCTTACCGCGCAGACGGCTGATGTTTACCGAGAGCGCGTTGTCGTTCACGAATTCGTCGTTGTCCCACAGCGCTGTCATCAGCTCGTCGCGTGTGACTATCTCGCCCATGCGGTCGAGCAGCAGCTGAAAGATTATCATCTCATTCTTGGTGAGTATCTGCTCCGAGCTGCCGCGCGTGAGGCTGCCCCTGACCGTGCTGACCTCTGCATCGTGGTAGAGCTGTGCCGCAGAGCTCTTTGACGAGCGCTTCAGCACTGCCGATATCCTCAGCAGCAGTATCGTCGGATTGTACGGCTTCGTGATGAAGTCGTCCGCGCCGTAGCTCATGGACAGCACCTCGTCGAGCTCCGTGGTGCGGCTCGTGAGCATTATCACGGGCGTACTGCTCTGCTTGCGGAAGTCCTGCAAAAGCGTCTCGCCGTTCACGCTCGGGAGGTTGATGTCGAGC
>JAUMVH010000170.1 GCA_030530245.1 Ruminococcus sp. | reverse complement strand
GACTGAGAGAGTAGGTCTGTGATTAAGTCGTCAGAGAGGAGCGGCAAGGTGCGAGCGCTCCGTCCGAAAGCATTCCGAAGTTCACTCACGAGGGGCTGGTCTGAAAGGGTGCAGAGGCAAGTCTTCAGGAGCGGCGCGTTTGTATGAGCGGACACGTTTGTATGGACGGGGCGCGTACTTTTGACGCTTTCCATTCCCGTGTAGGCTGTGACGTAGGTCTGCGTTAAAGACAAGAGAGTGTCGGCTCTCCTGACCAAAGGTGGTATAAAAACAAGGTTCCAAGTCTTGTCCTTTAGGGCAGGACTTTTTTGTTGTCACGACACATTTTTATGTAGGGGCTGGCGTCCTCGACAGCCCTCGCCGTGAGGCGGAAAAACGATATTGGCGGGACGTCGAGGACGCCGTCCCCCTACACTAATTCTTTGAGGTGAAAAAATGAAAGAACAGCTGGAAAAAATCGAAGCGCTGGCTAAGCAGGAACTCGAGTCCTGCACCGAAATAAAGGCGCTGGACGACCTGAGGATAAAATTCCTCGGCAAGAAGGGCGAGCTCACCGCCATACTCAAGCAGATGGGCAAGCTCACTCCCGAAGAGAGACCCGTTATCGGTCAGCTCGCTAACAAGGTAAGAGCTGACATCGAGGAGGCCCTCGGCACTAAGCTCGCTGCCCTCAAATCAAACGCGCAGTCCGCTAAGCTCAGGGAGGAGACTATCGACATCACCCTCCCCGGTACGCACGCTCCGTTCGGCAAGCTCCACCCGCTGACCAAGGTCGAGAACGAGATCCGTGAGATATTCATCGGCATGGGCTTCAACATCGCCGACGGTCCCGAAATAGACGACGACTACCACGTTTTCGAGGCACTCAACCTCCCGCCCGACCACCCCGCCCGCGATACGCAGGACACCTTCTATATCGAGAATACTAACGAGACTATCCTGCTCCGTACGCAGACCTCGTCAGTGCAGGTCCACGTCATGGAGACGCAGAAGCCTCCGATACGTATCATTTCCCCGGGACGCGTTTTCCGCTCCGATGCCGTTGACGCGACGCACTCTCCCCTCTTCCACCAGATAGAGGGCCTCGTAGTCGACAAGGGCATCAAGATGAGCGACCTCAAGGGCACACTCGAAATGCTCATGAAGAAGCTCTACGGCAACGACTGCAAGCTCCGCTTCCGCCCGCACCACTTCCCGTTCACCGAGCCGAGCTGTGAGGTCGACATCAGCTGCTTCAACTGCGGCGGCAAGGGCTGCTCGATGTGCAAGGACGAGGGCTATATCGAGCTCCTCGGCGCAGGCATGGTGCACCCGAAGGTGCTCGAAAACTGCGGTATCGACCCCGAGGTATACTCGGGCTTCGCATTCGGTCTCGGACTTGAGAGAATGGTAATGGGTCGCTATGATATCAACGACCTCCGCCTCCTCTACGAGAACGACGTGAGATTCTTAGAGCAGTTCTGACATCGTATATGAAATACGAAGAAAAGGTGCAAGAATTGCGGAAGCACAGCAGGATCACAGGTTTTATAATCGTTATTATCGGTATCTTGTGCGCCGCGGTAATACTTCCCGTAACGGTGAATATGGCAAAGAACAGCTCTGTGCTGCTGATACTGCCAGCTATTATCATTCCTGCCCTCTGTATAGCATTAGGAATGGTCAATATGCTTTTATTGGATAAGCGACTGAAAAAAATGTGGGCGAATGTAGGGATACACGATACCAATGAGATCTCAGCGCTGTTCGATAAAAGAACTGTCTTTGACAAATATGACGGAGATTACGCTTTCTCCGACGATATCATAATGAATTTTGATTCATTAAAGGCATACAGAGCAGAGGATATAACGGAAATATCGGAAAAGGATATCCGTGATAGGGACAACGAGGGCAGAAAGCTCGCCACATCCACATATTTCATCAATTTCAAACTCAGCGGGAACTCACCTTATAAAAAAGACGTAATGTCATTCGGGTCGAAGTCTATGCGTGATACTGCATATGAAACTCTCCTGAAAATGACTTCGCTAAAATGATCGGAAAGGAACAAGGATATGAACTTATCTATGAAATGGCTCGGCGACTACGTTAAAGCCGATATGCCGATAAAGGATTACTGCCACGCCCTCACAATGAGCGGCTCAAAGGTGGAGTGCTACGAGGAGGAGGGCAAGAACATCTCCAACGTCGTAGTGGGTAAAATTCTCTCGAAGGGACCTCACGAGAACGCCGACGCGCTCTTCGTGTGTCAGGTCGACGTCGGAGCAGAGGCTCCCATACAGATAGTCACCAATGCCAAGAACGTCAAGGAGGGCGACCTCGTGCCCGTTGCGCTCGACGGCGCCGTGCTCCCCGAGGGCAAGATAAAGAAGTGCAAGATGCGCGGAGTCGAGAGCTTCGGTATGTTCTGCGGTCTCGATACGCTCGGTCTCACCGCTCACGACTTCCCCTACGCCGACCCCGAGGGCGTTTTCGTCATCGAGGAGGACTGCGAGCTCGGTCAGGACATTCACTCCGCTATCGGTCTCGATGATACATCGGTCGAGTTCGAGATAACCTCCAACCGCCCCGACTGCCTCAGCGTTATCGGTCTCGCGCGCGAGACTGCCGCTACGTACGACCTGCCGCTCAATGTGAAGGCTCCCGAGTTCAAGGGCGTTGACGGCGATATCAACTCCATGCTCAAGGTCGATATCCACAACACCGAGAAGTGCCAGCGCTACTGCGCGGGTATCGTCAAGAACGTCAAGATAGAGCCCTCTCCGAGATGGATGAGGGAGCGTCTCCGTGCAAGCGGCGTGCGCCCGATAAACAATTTCGTCGACATCACCAACTACGTCATGCTCGAATACGGTCAGCCCATGCACGCGTTCGACCTCCGCTACGTTGAGGGCGCACATATCAACGTCCGCAACGCTGTCGACGGCGAGAAGATAATGACACTCGACGGCGTTGAGCGCGAGCTCACAGGCGATATGCTCGTCATCGCCGACGAGAAGAAGCCTGTTGCCGTTGCAGGTATCATGGGCGGCGAGTACAGCGGTATCATGGACGATACCACCACCGTCGTTTTCGAGTCCGCCTACTTCGAGCCCACTCAGGTGCGTCAGACCTCGAAGAAGCTGCGTCTCAAGTCCGACGCCTCCGCACGCTACGAAAAAGGCGTTGACCGCCTTATCTCCATGACCTGCCTCAAGCGTGCCTTCGAGCTCGTTGAGGAGCTCGGCGCGGGCGAGGTGCTCAATACCGTCATCGACCGCGACTACACGGACAAGACTCCCGCTTCCGTTGAGTTCGATCCCGCGTGGATAAACGATTTCCTCGGCACCGACATCTCCGAGGACAAGATGAAGGAATACCTCGGTCGCCTCGGCTTCACATTCGAGGGCGGAAGGGTGCTCGCTCCGTCGTTCCGTATCGACATCGGCTGCAAGGCTGACATCGCGGAGGAGGTAGCGCGTATCTACGGCTACAACAATATCCCCTCCACCGACTTCCGCGGCGTTGCGAGAGCGGAGTTTACCGCAGAGCAGAAGTTCACGCGCGCGCTCAGGAATGCAGCTGTTTCGCTCGGCGGGTACGAAATTGCGACCTATTCGTTCGTGTCGCCCAAGTACTTCGACAAGATAAAGCTCCCCGAGGACAGCAGGCTCCGCAAGGTTGTCCGCATAGTGAATCCTCTCGGTGAGGACACCAGCGTTATGCGTACCTCCACTATCCCCTCGATGCTCGACGTGCTCTCGTTCAACTACAACAACCGCAACGACAAGGCTTGCCTCTTCGAGATAGCCAAGGAGTACCTCCCCGCACAGGAGGAAAAGCCCTATATCAACGGCGATACGCTCGCTTCGAGCGGTCAGAAAAAGCATAGGTACGAGTACTCGCTCCCCGACGAGCCGCAGAGACTCACTATCGGTATGTACGGCGGCGACGCTGACTTCTACAGGCTCAAGGGCATGGTGGAGCAGCTTCTCGACGAGATGAACATCTCCGATGTCGAGTACATCCGCGCCTCCGACAGCGACGTATTCGACGAGAAGTACGCACTCCACCCGGGCAGAAGCGCTGTTATCATGCGTGACGGCGTTGCTCTCGGTATCATGGGCGAGGTGCACCCCGAGGTGCAGGACACATACGAGATAGGTGTCAAGACCTACGTTGCAAAGCTCAATATCCCCGAGCTCATGGACGCTGCTGCCGAGAAGATAACCTACAGCCCGCTCCCGAAGTTCCCCGCTACGACCCGCGACCTCAGCCTCCTCGTCGACGAGGATATGCCCGTTGCGGAGCTCGAAAAGGCTATCAAGGGCGCTGTCGGAAAGATACTCGAGAAGGTGACCCTCTTCGACGTCTACCGCAGCGACGATATGAAGAAGAACGGCAAGAAGAGTATCGCTTACTCCATCTCCATGCGCTCGCACGAGGGCACGCTCACCGATGAGCAGGCTGACAGTGCGATGAAGAAGGCGCTCAAGGCTCTCGCAAACATCGGCGCTGAGCTCAGAGGCTAAAACAGTACAAAAGATGAATACCGCCGCACGCAAAATGCGGCGGTATCTCTGTAAGGAGGAACCGTAATGAAATCTATCCCCCTTGATAAAAGCAGCGCGAAGCTGCTCGGACGCGCTGTCGTCAGGGACGATATCCTGCGGCTGACGCTCTCGGGCACGGGCTGCGAATTCGTGTTCACGGGCTGCAAACTCTCGCTGACTGTGGGCGTGGACGAGTGCTGCCACACCGACGGCAAGCGCTGCAATATGCCGCGTATCGCTATCCTATGCGACGGTCGTATCATCGTGAAAAAGGTCGTCGAGGAACGCGCCGAGACGTTCGGCATCGTCAGCTCCGATACCCCCGTGACCCATACTGTCCGCATTGTCAAGCTCTCGGAGTGCGCGTTCTCGCTCACGGAAGTCCGCCCCGCCGAGGTCGACGATGAGGCGACTGTCTCCCCTACTCCCGCACTACCGATGAAAGTCGAGTTCATCGGCGACTCCATTACCTGCGGCTACGGCGTCGACGACAGCAATATGCAGTCCGATTTTTCCTGCGAAGCCGAGAATGCGATGAAGTCGTACGCCTGCGTCGCGGCGGAGCTCCTCGGCGCCGACTACAGCCTTTTCAGCTACAGCGGCTACGGTCTGATAAGCGGCTACTCCGCCGACGGCGACCGCAATACCCGCGAGATACTGCCGCAGTGGTACGAGAGCTGCGGGTTCTCGTACAGCAGAGTCGGCGACGCACGATTGCAGGATATACCGTGGGATTTCAGCGAGTTCACGCCCGATGTGGTCGTGATAAACCTCGGCACCAACGACAACAGCTTCTGCACCTTCCACAACGAGGCGTACAGGGAGTTCGAGGACGAGTACCTCGCCTTCCTGCAAACAGTCAGGCGGAACAATCCGCGCGCGCACATCGTCTGCTCGCTCGGTATCATGCTCACGGAGCCGCTCCCCTACATCGAGAACGCCGTCAGACGGCTCGGCGACGACAGGGTCAGCGTGTTCAGGTTTACCACGCAGGACGGGCTTCTCGGGTACGGCTCGAACTGGCACCCCTCCGAGGACACCCAGCACCGCGCGGGCGAGGAGCTCGCGGAATATATACGGTCGCTGACGTGAACGCGGCTCCGACAGTCTGCCAAAAACGAAACGGAGAAGAATTATGATAAGGATAATGTTCGTCTGCCACGGCAACATATGAACATAGCTTCTTAAATGCCGAATTTCAGCCTGTAATCAGCATTTGAAACTGATATTTTACCATAAGTTTACCATTTTTAGACCTGAACTTGCATAAACAAAAACAGCGGTATTCCACCCCAACGGAATACCGCTTTAATATTGCTATTAACTGTTATTCTTTATCTGCTTCCTTGCCCTCCATATTATTCAAGGCATATTCGCAAGCCTGTATAACAAAACCCGAAAAGGTCACATCTTTGTTCTTTATAGCATTTTCGATTCTTTCTA
>JAUMVH010000169.1 GCA_030530245.1 Ruminococcus sp. | reverse complement strand
TTCCGAGCAGAGTAAGCGAGCTTGCGAGCGACCTCGCGAACCGCGCGCGCCCATTTCCAAAGCACCGCCACGCATTGCTAACGCTCGCGGGTACATCTACCGTTCCGAGCAGAGTAAGCGAGCTTGCGAGCGACCTCGCGAACCGCGCGCGCCCGCTCGGCGCTGGTCGAGGCGACAGGACTCGAACCTGCGGCATCTTGGTCCCAAACCAAGCACTCTACCAAACTGAGCTACGCCTCGTTATCGCCCTATGCGGACAGCTTTTACATTATATCAGAAATGTCCCGAATTGTCAAGCAGAATATTTGCTTGTAGGGGCACACAGCGTGCGCCCGCGGATATGTCGACGATTTGCGGGCGGACACGCGGGTCCGCCCCTACAGAAGAGCCGCAGCTGGCACTGTCCGACAAAAAGAGGGGCTTATCGCCCCTCTCCCGCTATTACTTCTTCTTTTTGAAGGCGTCCTTTACATCGTCAACGATGTTCTCGGCAGCGTCCTTGATGTCGCCAACAACATCCTCAGCCGCGTCCTTTACTTCGCCTGCGAAGTCGCCTGCCTTGTCAGCGAGGTCGTCAGCTGCATCGGAAGCCTTATCAGCGAGCTCCTCGGCCTTGTCAGCCATATCCTCGGAGAGATCCTTGACTGTATCGTCATTGATCTCGAAATCTATGCTCTCGTCTGTATCGTACGGATCGGGATAATCATAAATATCGTCGTCGTAGTCAGGCTCTGCGTTCTTGCTCTTGATGATCTTGTATGCAGCGTAGCCTGCTGCAACAACGGCACCTGTTACAAGTACACCTACAAGAATATTGTTCATACTAATTCCTCTTTTCTTACTCATATTTTTTCCTCATTTCTTCGCAAGGAAATCTTGTTATCAAGCCGCTTGCGAACGGCTGTGATAAACTACACTATTATTATATCACACATGATTTCAAATTTCAACTGTTTACATATTATTTGTTAAAAACATCAAAATAGAGAGGGCGGTTATTGGTGCAGTTTCACAACGGAGTATCCTGTTGCCGAGCCAGACGCGGCGAATGCTGTCGGAATCCGCCTGTGTGACCTCGCCGCTGTCGAAGCCGCCCTCGCTGCCGACGACGAGTCCCGCCGTGCGAACGCCCGAAAAGTCGATGTCCGCGAACGAGCACCCGCCCTTCTCCTCGTAGAGCAGAGCCGTGACGTCGAGCTCCTTCATCATGCCGACAGCCGTTTTCCAGTCCACCATGGGCGTGACCTCGGGTATCATTCCCCTTCCCGACTGCTTTGCCGCCTCAGCCGCTATCTTGTTCAGGCGCGGGAGCTTCTTCGCGAAATCGCGCTCGTCGGGACGCGATATGCACCTGCGGGTCAGCACGGGCACGATACGGCTCACGCCGAGCTCAACGCTCTTCTGTATGATGTATTCGAGCTTGTCCTGCTTGGGGACTGCCTGAAACAGCGTCACCTCGATATCGGGCTCGGCGGCGCACCTCACCTTGCTGTCGAGGTCGAGGTAGACCGTATCCGCGGTGATACGCGATATCGTGCAGTTGTAGTCGATCCCGCAGCAGCACACGGTGACGCTCTCGCCCGCCCTCATTCGGAGCGAGTGACCGATGTGATGGGCATCGCTGCCTGTCAGGGTGATGTTGCTCTCGTCTATCTCATTTGTAAAAAATCTTGGCATAAGCAGTACCTCCCGTACCTGTTTATACCATTATACAACGTCCTGTATTATTTTGCAATAGCAATACAAAACATTATCGCCGTTTTGTACAATTTATAAGTGCTCTTTTCTACATTATCTCCAAACATTTAAGATTTCAGACTTGTTTTTTGGATTTTGCTTACAATACAACTTTAAATATGATATAATTATTGTGTATATGAGCCCCACGGCTCACTAAAACATTATATAAAGATGAGAGGGATGTAACATGAAGAACAAAAACCTTATCCGACGGATAACAGCGGGCTTCACGGCTTTCGCGGCTTCTGTCGCCTGCTCGGCAACGGGTGCGGCGCCCCTGCCGACCGCCGTAGCCGCCGACGACACCGACAACTACGCAAAGCTCCTGCAATACTCCATGTACCTGTACGACGGCAATATGTGCGGTAACGAAGTCGAGAAAAAGAGCGGCTTCTCATGGCGCGGAAACTGCCACACCGACGACGCTGTACCCGGCGGCTTCCACGACTGCGGCGACCACGTGAAATTCGGCATAACCGCGGGCTATTCGGGCACTACGCTCGGCTGGGCTTACTACGAGTACAAGGACGTTTTCGATGAGCTCGGTCAGACGGGGCACCTCAAGCTCCTGACCGACCACTTCTGCAAATACTTCAAGGACTGCACCACCCTGAATGGCGACACCGTATCCGATTTCGTCTATCAGATAGGCGACGGCGGTATGGACCACAACAGCTACTGGGGACCTCCCGAAGAGCAGGACAGCTCCTCTCGTACAGTCTTCAAGACCTCGAGCGGCGCCAGCGACGTTGCGGCTGAGTATGCGGCGGCTCTCGCGGTGAACTACCTGAACTTCGGCAACGAGGAGGACCTCAAATACGCTAAGGCTCTGTACAATTTCTCCAAGCAGTACAACCAGTGCGCTACTCAGGGCGTTACGCCGTACTATGAGTCGAAGGGCTGCGACGACGACCAGGCATTCGCGGCGGGCTTCCTCTACCTCGCGACGCATGACGAGAGCTACAATACCGCGCTCAAATCCTATGCTGGCAACCCGAGCAACAACCCCAACTGGGACTACTGCTGGGACAAGGTGGCTATCGGAGCCTCTATCCTCAACGGCGAGATAAACGGCGACTTCGCTATCGCCTCCAACTACGCCAAGCAGAAGTACACCAATGCAAGCTCGTGGTACTGCCTCAACAGCTGGGGCGCTGCTCGTTATAATACGGCGGCACAGTACACAGGTCTGCTCCTCACCAAGTACAAGCAGGGCGACTACTCCGCGTGGGCACAGTCGCAGATGGATATGATACTCGGCAAGAACCCCAAGAATGTCTGCGTTGTCGTAGGCTTCAATGACGTCTCCGCTAAGTATCCTCACCATGAGGCGGCTTCGGGTCTCAAGGGCTGGGACGAGTATAATCAGGCAGGCGCGACCTTCGGTCCGAGGGGCGGTCACGTCCTCACGGGCGCTCTTGAGGGCGGCTTCCAGGACGCGGGCTTCACGTACAAGGACGAGCTCAGCGACATCACCTCCTCCGAGGTAGGTATCGACTACAACGCTACCCTCGTAGCGGCGGCGGCAGGTCTTTACAGCATATACAAGACGGGTCAGATAGACGCGCAGCCTAACGGCGTTGACCGCGCTATACAGTACGACAGCCCCGTAACTACAACGTCCTCCGAGACTACGACAACTACCACCACTACCGAAACGACCACCACGACTACGGTGACAACTACCGCAGAGCGCGCAAAGGCTATCGTAAACGTGAACATTCTCGACCCCGACACCAAAAAGCAGGTCCCCGGCGTTGAGTATCAGATAACAGGCGGCGGAGAGTGGGGCTCTCTCTACGGTATGGAGAGCTACACCTCGGGCGATACGACCGACGTCATCGACGTAAACTGGCACGACAGCACTGACCTCAGCGACGTTAAATACTGGCAGATAAATATTAGGTCGGTACCCGACGGATACCTCACACCGACACCGCTGAACCGCGATATCACCTTTGTCAACGGTACCGCCGATGTTGAGGTGGTGCTGGAAAAGGCTCCCGATATGTCAAAGCTGACATTCGAGCTCATCGTTAAGGACAAGGAAACAGGCGAGTATGTCCCGGGCGTTGAGTTCACCATCTCAGCGACCGAAAGCGGCGTCAAGCTCGGCGAGAAGAAGTACACGACTCTCGACGGCGTGAACGACATCAACTGCACTTGGGAAGAGATGGACGACCCGAAGGTCACTTCGTGGAAGGCTACCATAACCTCAGTCCCCGAGGGCTACAAGATGCCCGATGACGCTCAGACGATATTCGTGTTCGCCACCAAGAACACTATCGAAAAGACGTATGAGCTCGAGCGCTCTTCCGCTCCGACGGTGCTGTGGGGCGACGCAAACCTCGATACGAAGGTCACTATCGCCGACGCGGTAGCGATACTCCAGTCGATCGCGAACAAGGACAAGTACGCCCTCAAGACCGAAGGCGCGGCGAATGCTGACGTGTACGCGAACGGCGACGGCGTTACAGCCAAGGACGCGTACGTGCTCCAGCTCGTGGACGCGGGCAAGCTCAAGGCAGCAGACCTCCCCGTAGCCGAGGGCTCGGTGGACTGATAGACTGACTATCCCCGTTTCGCACAAGAATTAAATATGTTTTTTGGTACCGATATACAAGACAGCCTTTGTATATCGGTACTTTCTTGCTTTTTATGAGCAATTATATTCAGAATACTTTCAATTTGTACACTTCTCGTTCACAATAAGCTGTAATAATTACGTCAATGTATACAAAACGGATATATCATTTTAGTTCAATAAGTAGAATCTTCAAAAAACCGTCGTTGTGTAACCGTATTGTAACCATTTGTTATCCGCTTTGTAACTAAAAGTATGAAGAAATTATGTATAATAGGTCATAAGGCATATTATAGGCAATACGTTACGATCAGAAATCAGAAAGAAGTGTGAATAGTATGCATTTTAAAAAAATTACATCAGCAGTTGTAAGCAGTGTCCTCGCACTGTCTTCTTCTGTAGGCGCGTTCTCAGCTGTTGCTCCCTCTCTCAATTCGGCAGCGGCAGATAACGACAACTACGCAAGACTCCTCCAGTACTCCCTCTATTTCTATGACGCGAATATGTGCGGCGACAATTCAAGCGGCGGTCTCTCATGGAGAAAGGACTGCCATATGACCGACGAGGTCAAGGGCGGCTTCCACGACGCGGGCGACCACGCAATGTTCGGTCTTCCTCAGGGCTTCGCAGCTTCCACTCTCGAGTGGGCTTACTACGAATTCCCCGATGCATTCGAGAAAACAGGTCAGACCGAGCACTTCAAGGTCATAGCTGACCATTTCGCTCAGTTCTTCAAGGATTCCACAAAGCTCAGCGGCGATACGGTCACCAACTTCCTCTATCAGAAGGGCGACGGTGACGAGGATCACGGCTACTGGGGCCCCCCCGAGAGCCAGGGAAGCAGAGCTATGTTCTGGACAAGCAACGGCGCAAGCGAGATAGCTGCCGAGTATGCGGCGGCTCTTGCTGCTCATTATAAGAACTTCGGCGACGCTGAGGCTCTCAAGTACGCAAAGGCTCTCTATAACTTCTCAAAGAAGTACAATCAGGCTGCTCCCTGTAAGTTCTACGGCTCGAACAGCGTTGCCGACGATCAGGCATGGGCTGCGGGCTGGCTCTACATCGCAACAGGCGACCAGGGCTACCTCAATGACTCCAAGAACTTCCCGACTGTCGGCTGGGTACACGGCTGGAACGACACTCACCTCGGTGCGGCTTGCCTCGTAGGCGAGAACACAAAGGACTGGAGCGCGGCTAACGGCTACATTTCGGGCAAGGCAAGCGGAAGCAACTACCTGTTCCTTGATAAGTGGGGCAGTGCACGTCTCAACTGCTCGATGCAGTTCACATCTCTCGTTGCTACAGCACACGGCGCAGGCAACTACAAGGACTGGGCTAAGGGTCAGATGAACTACATCCTCGGACAGAACCCCGCTAATACCTGCTTCGTAACAGGCTTCGCAAGCAACAGCGCCAAGAACGCTCACCAC
The DNA here is from genome assembly GCA_030530245.1 of Ruminococcus sp. Lineage (GTDB taxonomy): Bacteria > Bacillota > Clostridia > Oscillospirales > Ruminococcaceae > Ruminococcus. Next base: position 257 of record JAUMVH010000169.1, on the reverse strand, counting down.
AGAGCGGCTTCGGGCTATACAGGCTACGGCGAATTCAATATGGACGGCTGGAGCGATGATGGTGATCATATGCAGCCATTCGCCGCTTACGGTCCCAATGCGCACACTCTCATCGGCGCGCTCGTTGGCGGCCCCTGCAATGCAAACGGCGATTACCACGACAACATGGCTGACTATGTCTGCAACGAGGTCGCTATCGACTACAACGCAGGTCTCGTAGGCGCTGCGGCAGGTCTCTACCACTTCTACGGCACAGG